>DASWXS010000394.1:0-7106 GCA_036405375.1 Bacteroidia bacterium | reverse complement strand
TCTCTTTCAGATCAGTTTTATCATAGGTCATTACCTTACTTAACTTTAGAGTATCAAAGTGTTTTCTGAACTTTGATTTTTGATCGGTAAGATAGATTTTCATTTAATCGAAATCAGATATATAACCATCATCATAGTCTTCATTATAATCTATTTCATCAGCATCGTCGTCAGAGTCGTCAAAACGACTATCCCAATAAGCATCATTATTAGGGTTTAATTGATTAGAACGATTATCCATGCCTGCTTTGTAAGCATCGCTGTTTGGATTCAACTGATTGGCATGATTGTCCAGGTCTGCTTTTTCTTTTGGGTCTGAATTTCCCATATTCTTTTGTTTTAGTTACTACTAAAATAATGAATTTCTGCCAAAGGGCGCTTAGCCGGTGTTAGCTGTTACAAAGTTTCGAAGCACAAATCTTCAGTTTTGCATCAGAAGTTCAACCGAAGAACTACCGTTGAACTTTGCAGTTTCGCCCACTATTGCAAAACCTTTGTTAGCTGCAGCCACGTTTCGTCCACTTGATTTTTTTGGGTTTATTTTTCGGTAAGTTTCTTTGCTTGACCTACCCAATTCGGGGCATTGTCAATAGTTTGTCTAAGTATTAAGTTGAACTGTGCGGAATGATGTTGAATATGTCTCATATTATACAACAAGATTTCAAGTAATGAGTAGTTTTTGTATTCGTTAATCCAACGGTCGTTCATTCTGTTTGGTGTTAGTCCATTGATAAGTCGATATGCTTTTTGTCGGCAATGCTCGAGGTAATCAATAATTTCTGACTTTGTGTATGTTCTGTCTGGTTTTTTACCTGTCGGGTCAAATTCTGAAAAGTCAAAAGGTTTCGGTGGTTCAAATTTATTGGGTTCAGTTGTCAGGTAATAGTCAGTCCAAAAAATACAATGGAAAGATAGATACCAAAAATCTAATGCTGTGTCCCAATGTTCTTCAGGACACATATTGATTGCATTTTCAAGCATATCAAGACTTGCTCCAAATTGAGTCCAAAGCGCGTCTGTTATTGTTGTCGAATTTTCCATGTTTTCTTCAATTATGTTCGCTTTACGTTTGGTCGTAAGTGGTCACAGCCAACTTACTTATAGAAAATGATTTTTTCATCCTTATCTATCAAATTTAGCCTGATAAAGATGATTCTTTCAATATCTATTTACTCAAAATCTCAAACTCGGATCTCCTGTTTTGCTGTTTGTTCTCCTTGGTATCGTTTGGTGCAATGGGTTTGGTTTCGCCGTAACCCTTCGACTGCAAACGCTCTTTTGCGATTCCTTTGCTGATCAGGTAGTTTACAACCGACTCAGAACGCGCCTGTGAAAGTTTATTGTTGGAGTCATCCGATCCATCCGAATCGGTGTGACTGCCAATCTCAATTTTCAAAGTAGGAACATCGTTCAGTAGTTTTACCAGTCGCTCTAATTCGTTGGTTGATTCAGGACGAAGCGTTGCTTTAGCTACATCAAAGAAAATGTTTTTCAAAACGATCTTGCTACCCACTGCAATGTTTTTCAGCTGTATGTCTTTAATGATTTCCTGGTAACCGCTGGATGCAGGTATGTCAAAATTTTCGGAGTGAAACAGGTATCCTTCTGCTTTTACAGCAATACCGTAATTTTTACCCGAAGGCAACATCACCAGGTATTTACCTGTTGCACTATTCGATTTGAATGTTGCAATAACTTCGTTCTTGGTATTGTCGACCAATTCAATGGTTGTCTCCAAAGGTTTTTGAGTGAAAGCGTCGGTAATAGTTCCTTTTAGGATTGTTAAAGGGTTTGATACAATTTCCATAGCTGGAGCAGCCTGCACCGTTTTGATTGGTTCAGCCACACAAGCTAATAGGTTGTCTTCATTACTCAGCATTCCCGGTTTTTCAGGGCCAAGGAAAGTGATCATGTACAAATCTTTTTCACCATAACCGCCGTCTTTTGCCGATGCATAATAGCCGCGACGTCCGCTACCTGAAATTACGAAGTACACGTCATCATCCGGCGAGTTTACCGGGTAACCTAAATTTTCAGGGGTGCTCCATTTTCCATTTTCAAATGTAGTTTTGAAAATATCGTAACCTCCCATAGTTGCCCCGCCACGTGAGCTGAAATACATGGTTTTCCCATCCGCTACCAGGAATATTCCTTCTTCAGCATATTTGGTATTGATCGGTTCTCCTACATTTACAGCTTCACCCCATTTTCCTTTTGCATCTTTGGTAGTGAAATAAATATCTCCCTTTCCTTTTCCGCCTTTTTTCTCGGATACGAAATACAATTTGGAACCATCGAACCACTCAGATACGGTTGTTTCACGCAGGTCAGAGTTAATATTCTTATTCATCTTTTCCGGTTTGCTCCAGCTCGTTCCGTTCAGTTTACTTTCATAAATATCCCCGCCACCTTTACCATGGTTGGCATAAATATAAAGTGTTGTTCCATCCGGTGAAAGACCTGCAGTTGCATCATGGTCTTCACTGTTTACCGGAGGGCCGATGTTCACCGGGTCGCTCCATTCGCCATTCTTTTTTGTACAGATATAGATGTCTTCAAAATAAGAGTGATCCAGCTCATCCATCTTAGCGCCGGTAGAATTATTTCTTCTTGATGTAAAAGTAAGTACCGATTCATCTGCGGAAACATAAGCACTGTATTCAGGAAAAGCAGAGTTTACATGCGATCCCATGTTGTCGATAAACACACGCTGTGGATTGGCCATGTACTTTTTTCCGTTGCTGCATTCCTGGATTTTTTTCGCAACATCTTCTACCTGCATAGCATATATATTGCTGTTCTGAAGTTTCGATTTATACATGCTGTACACCGTATTCGCTTCGTCCCATTTGTAATGCAGCTGGTATGCCCACCCAAGAATGTAAGGCAATTGAGGATCAACGTCAGCATTCAGCTTCAGTGCTTTTTCCAGGTAGGGAATACACTCTTCGCTTTGGTGCTTATGCTGGAATTTAGTGAAGCCGATCATCCAGTTCAGTTTCGCATTATCCGGGTTAAATTTCTGCGCTTTCTCCAGGAATGGAAGCGCTTCCATAAACACTTCATCGTCGCGGTGGAAATAGTCGCGGCGGCTTACGGGGTAATATCCGTTCTCCTCGGCAAAGCCATTCATGTAAGCTACGTAATCGGCCATTCCTTTTTCGAACAGCTCTTTACCGTCGTTGAAATTTTTCCTCGCTTCTTTGAACTCGTCTTTGCGGTCTTTGAAATTATCTTTATCAAATTCAACATTTGTTTGCGCAAACAAAGATGCTGATAAAACTGTGAGAAGTATAGTAATTAATTTTTTCATGGTTTTATTTTCAAATTTTCAAATCACCTAATTTTTATTCGCAAACATCAAAATATTGTTTAGCCCTGTCGATTCCGAGAGAAGCAGCCTTTTTAAAATCTTCGCAAGCTCCTTTAAAATCTTTCAGCATTTCTTTCGCGATACCACTGTTCAGGTATGCTTCGCCGTAGTTTTCGTTCAGCATAATAGCTTTGTTGCAATCGCCTACTGCTGCCTGGTAATTTTTCTTTTTGAAATTAACGGTTGAACGGTTGTTGTAAGCGAAAGCATAATCACCCTTTAATTCAATTGCTTTGGTAAAATCAGCCAGTGCACCATCAAAGTCAAGTTTTTCCATTTTGGCGCTTCCGCGGTTATTGTAGGCGATATAATAATCCTTTTTAAGTTCTATTGCTTTGTTGTAGGCTGTAATAGCAGCATCGTAATTTTTTAATTTGCGATATGCGCTTCCCAGGTTGTTATGCGCGAAAGCCATGTCAGGATTGGCTTTGATGGCATTCTTGTAATCTTCAATGGCTGCATCCGTATTTCCTGATTCCATTTTAGCGCTGGCCCTGTCGTTGTATGCATAAGCAAAATCAGGTTTTGCGATCACCGCTTTATTGTAATCTTCAATGGCTTTTGCGTAATCTTTGTTTTCGAAATCGATCAATCCTCTTTTGTACCAGGCGTCTGCATGGTTGGCATTGATCTCAACTGCTTTGGAGAAATCGGCGTATGCCTTTTCTTTTTGAGACTGCGTATACATGCTTTCGCCACGTGAGTAATACGAATAGTCTGCATTGGGATTCAGCTCTATTGATTTATTGAAATCATTCACTGCCTCAGTTCCTTTATTCATTTCGGCATAGCTAAGCCCACGGTTGTAAAAAGCCTTTTCGAAATCAGCTTTCATTCCTATAGCTTTGGTAAATTCATTTACCGCTTCTCCGTAATTTTTGGCTTTAAATAGATCAAGGCCTTTGTTGTAGAAAAGTTCGGGACTGTTGTCCTCTACTTTTACCTTAACGGTGTCGCCTTGTGCTTTGGCAATAGCAAAACTTCCGATGAACACGGAAGTGAGAATAAGTGCGCGCATACTTGTTTGTTTTATCTTTATAAATTAAAGCAATTTTGCCCGAAGAAGCAACAGATTTTATTAAATTAGCTATCTTTTTAACAGGATCTGTTCTATGAATTTGTTTGTTGTGGGAGACATACACGGCTGTTACAAAACCTTCAAAAATCTCCTGAAACAATGGGACCGGGAAAGTGAACTCCTGCTGCAGGTGGGAGATATAATCGACAGGGGCAATCATACGCCCGAAACTGTTAAGCTATGCAGGGAACTTCAAAAGGAATACGGTGCTGTTTTTATAAAGGGAAACCATGAGCAAATAGCCCTGGATTACTTTCTTCATAAAAAGGAAGAAAAATGGTTTAAGAAGTATTACAGAACAATACACTGGCAATATACATTTGCAAACCGCGATTTTGAAGATGATATGAGATGGATCAATTCGTTACCTGTGAGCTGGGAGAATGATTACATTTTGCTTTCGCATGCAGGTATAAGTAATTCACCATTCGCTATGGATGAACGACATATGGATGGATTAACCTGGAATCGTGGCCCTATCAAAAACATAGGCAGGCTGCAGATATACGGGCATACTCCTTTGAAATCCGGAAAGCCCGAGTATTATGCAGAAAGCAACTCCTGGAATATTGATACCGGGGTGTACCTGAAAAGAAATCTTGCTGCCCTGCGTTTAAGACCAAACGGAGAACTGATCGAAGTAATTACTGTGTCAACTGTAGGGGTGGATGTTAATTAATCCTTACAACACAGAGTACTCAGCGTTTTAAGAGTTGCACAGAGTTTTATAATGTGATTGTGCTACACTCATACTCTGTGGATCTTTGTGCTCTCTGTTTCTTGTGTTGAAACTTATGATAGTCCCCCTTCTTTCAACCGTTCTGCATTTTCCGCGAACTGTAATGCATCCATCATTTCCTGGATATCACCATTCATGAAATCAGTTAAATTGTAAAGTGTAAGATTGATCCGGTGATCAGTGATCCTGTTTTGAGGATAATTGTATGTTCTGATCTTTGCCGAACGGTCGCCGGTAGTTACCATTGTTTTACGTTTCGCAGAAACAATATCCTGGTGTTTCTGGAATTCAATCTCGTAAAGTTTAGTACGGAGCATCTGCATAGCTCTTTCTTTATTCCCCAGCTGTGAACGCTCGATCTGGCAGGTAACCATAATGCCTGTTGGTTTATGAGTGATCTGCACTTTTGTTTCTACCTTATTTACATTCTGTCCACCGGCACCGCCCGAACGTGAAGTCTGGATTTCCAAATCGGCAGGATTGATCACAACATCCACATCTTCTGCTTCCGGAAGCACAACCACGGTTGCAGCAGAGGTGTGCACACGTCCCTGGGTTTCGGTAGCAGGTACACGTTGTACACGGTGTACACCACTTTCAAATTTCAATTTTCCGTATGCATTGTCGGCAAGAACATTGAATGTGATTTTATTGAATCCACCCATTGTTCCTTCGTTCTCATCCATTACTTCTATCTTCATTCCATTCTTTTCGAAGTAACGTTGGTACATTTCAAATAAATCCCCTGCAAATATGGAGGCTTCGTCGCCACCTGTTCCTGCCCTGATCTCCATTACTGCATGTTTGGCGTCTTCCGGATCTTTAGGGATCAGCATTATTTTGATCTCATCTTCCAGCTTTTCCTGTGCGATCCTGCTTTCATCCAACTCGGCTTTTGCCATTTCCAGCATGTCCTTATCTTTTTCGTTCGCTAAAATATCTTTTGCAGATTCAATATTATTAAG
This sequence comes from Bacteroidia bacterium, assembly GCA_036405375.1. Taxonomy (GTDB): domain Bacteria; phylum Bacteroidota; class Bacteroidia; order B-17B0; family Aurantibacillaceae; genus JADJDM01. The sequence continues at coordinate 951 of DASWXS010000394.1, read as the reverse complement.
GATTACTTTGTACCGACCGTATATTTCAATTACCGGTTCAAGATCGCGGTATTCCTTGTTCAATTTCTTGAACAGTTTCATGTCTGCAATAACGGTGGGATCTGCGAGCTTTTGTTCAACTTCTTCGTACCTGCGCTTAATAGCTTCTAATTTGTCAACCATTGTAAAATAAAAATGTAATTGTTTTAAATGAAAAAATAATTCAGAGCCGGTGGGCGCTAAATATTGATACCGATAACAAGAATGTCATCAACCTGCTCGTGAGGTCCTTTCCAGCTTTCAATGGTTTCATTGAGGAACTGCTTTTGCTCATCAACAGGCAATTTTGATGCCTGTAACAGGATTTCCCTGAACTTACCAGCCATTAATTTTTTTCCTTTTGGTCCGCCAAACTGATCAGCATAACCGTCGGAGAAAATATAGATAGTATCATTTTTCTGAACCGGAACAACCTGGGTAGTGTATTTTTTAGGTTCGTCGAAAATGCTGTAACCAATAGGGAATTTATCAGCTTTGAATTGAATGATCTCACCGTTACGAACCAGGTACATCGGATTATTTGCACCGGCAAATTCTACCGACATAGACTTATAGTCTATTGCTACCATGGTCATATCCATACCGTCTTTTGTTTGTCCGCCGCCGTCACCACCTTTTACTTTATTGTGAAGTGTTCTGTTTACACCATCACTCATGGAATCCATGATCTCTCCCGGTTTCGTTAAAGTAGAATTAGTAACAATATCCTTAAGAAGGTTATATCCAACAATACTCATAAAAGCTCCCGGAACTCCATGGCCTGTACAATCAACTGCAGCAACCATCGACCGGTTGTCTTTTTTATCGAGCCAGTAAAAATCTCCCGAAACAATATCTTTTGGTTTATAAAGGATGAATGCATTTGGTAATACATTATTCACAAATGATTCGGGAGGAAGGATAGCTTCCTGG
>DASWXS010000393.1:0-4295 GCA_036405375.1 Bacteroidia bacterium | reverse complement strand
AACGCTTACAAATCGCTGGCAAAAGAGTATACCAAGCGTAAAGAGTTCAACAAAGCTGCCATGTATTATGAACGGTATGCCCAACTCCAGGATTCGAGTAAAAAAATTCGTCAGAAAGAACTGGAAGAAGCCATTGCCATCAGCACAACTATTGGTAAAAATCAACAGCGGGTTGATCTGCTGGAAAAAGAAAGGGCTCTTACTGAAAAATCAATCGATATCCTGAAACAGGACAAAGTCTTAAAAGAAGATCAGCTCGGTTTAAAGAATATTATTATCGTTTCACTGAGCATCGCCATTTTATTAATGCTGGTGGCAGTTGTTATGATTATCAGGAGTTCACGCGAAAAAAGAAAAGCAAACCAGCTGCTTGCTCTGAAATCGTTACGCGGACAAATGAACCCACATTTCATTTTCAATGCCCTCAATTCTGTAAACCACTATGTTTCTCAAAACGATGAACGACAAGCTAACCGATACCTGTCGGATTTCTCACGGCTCATGCGCCTCGTTATGGACAGCTCAAAATTTGACGTGATTCCGGTTACTGAAGAATTGGAGATGCTGCGTTTATACCTGCAATTGGAACATGTACGTTTCCAGGAAAAATTTACCTACAACATTCAGGTAGATGATGAAGTGGAAAATGGTGAATTTATGATTCCACCCATGCTGATTCAACCCTACCTGGAGAACGCTGTATGGCATGGCTTACGATACATTGAAGGAAAAGGAACACTCGATCTTAAACTGAGTCTTCACAACTCAGAATTAGTAGTTGTGATAACCGACAGTGGCATTGGCAGGCAAAAATCCAAAGAATTAAAAACCCAGAACCAGAAAAAACATACCTCCCTCGGGATGCAAAACATTGAAAACAGGATTGACATTATGAACCAGGTGTTCAATACCAGCATCAGGGTAGAGATCAGCGACGCCTTCCCGGGTGCAACCAACACCGGTACACTGGTAAAATTGTACATTCCTCAAAAAACAAACGCGCATGCTTAAAGCAATTATAGTTGACGATGAAAAGATCAGCAGGGAAATCCTGAACGATTACGTTAAAAAGTATTGTCCTGACGTAGAAGTGATGGCACTCGCAGAATCTGCATCTCACGGCATTGAAGCTATAAAGAAACATAAACCTGATGTTGTTTTCCTGGATGTGGAAATGCCAAAAGGCAATGGCTTTGACATGCTTGAGCAACTGGATGAAATTAATTTTGAAACTGTTTTTGTGACAGCTTTCGATAATTATGCTATCCAGGCATTAAATCACAGCGCCGCTTATTACATTTTAAAACCGGTGAGTATCGATGAACTCATAGCAGCGGTAGAAAAGATTAAATTACAAAAAGCGAAAAATCAACCAAACGTACACACACGTATTTTATTAGAGAATATACACGCAACAGGCGTACAGCAACAGAAAATCGTTTTGCCCCTACAAGATGGGTTTGAAGTAGTAAGTATGCAGGATATTATTCACTGTGTGGCACACGATAACTTCACTGATTTTTATTTTGTATCGAAGCAAAAAATGATGATCTGCCGTACACTAAAATTCTACGAAGAACTTTTAAGTGAGTCCGGTTTTCTGCGCGTGCACAAATCGCATCTCATAAATCTTGATCATGTAGTTAAATATACCCGAGGAAAAGGCGGACAGGTTACTATGTCGAATAATGACGTGATTGATGTTTCTCCCAATAAGAAAGACGAATTAATGGAAAAATTTGAGAAAGGGAAGTAAAAGCGATTTCGCTACAAATTCCTGTCATTTCTTACATCTGAAATTCTTAGCATTTTGTAGCTTTTCCTTTGATCAACATCCGTTTTAAATTAGCTAAAAATATAGCTAATGAAAACAAATCAATTTACAGAAGGACTTGTTACTTTCAATGATGGCATTTTACATATTGTCTATCATGAGGGAGTAATTTTGGATGAGCACGTATTTATGAAACAAATTGAGTGCAGGAAACGAATAACCGGTGACCAATCTTTCTTTATGATCCTGGATATGAGTCAAGCGTCAGATATTTCAGAAAGCGGTCTGGCGTTTGCTGCAGAAAATCCTCATCCCGGAAATGTAAGAGCCATTGCAGTAATTACCCGTAAGGGCCAGGATTATATCAGGGCAAAACTTTATTCGGTTTTCGATCAGCCCAATATTCCAACCAAAGCTTTTTTATCTGAAGAAGATGCTCTTCACTGGTTTGGAAGTTTTGAATCTGAAAAGTCTAAAAAAGCGGCTTAATCTTAGAAAGAAATTTATCCGGGAAATTATACCAAGCAAAAAGGGGTAACGCTTTCGCATTACCCTTTTTACTCATTTGTACCTCCGGCGGAGTTGGCTTCGCCCAATCCAGCCTGGTCATTTCGAAAGTGAAAAGGCAAATCCCTTGCGGGTGTATTTTTTTGTTGTTCATGTAACTATTATTTACTCTTCTTCATCTTCACTACTGGCCTGCAGGTTTATTGATTGTGCGACTTCTGTTAATTTTTCGTCGGCACCTTTTTCTTCCTCCAGGATCTCTTCCAATATTGTTGTTGCTTCATCTAAACCAAGAATCTGTGCAAAGGTTCTTAAAGTACCGTATGAAGCTATCTCGTAGTGTTCGACTTTTTGAGCCGCTGCAATAATTCCTGCATCACGCATAGCACCTTTGTCAGATTCTTTCATAATTTCCTCACCCTCTTTAATGAGCCCTTCCATTGCCTGGCATTTCTTAGCCACAGGTTTTTTCCCCAGTACGTCAAATACCTGCTCCACTTTTTTTACCTGTTCTTCAGTTTCCTGCAGGTGTTCCTTAATGGCAGCTACAAGATCTTCAGAGGTGGCATTTTTTGCCATTTTCGGCAGGGCCTTGGTTAAAGCCTTTTCGGCCCAATAAATGTCCTTAAGGCTGTCTTCAAATAGTTTCATTAGTTTGGATTCTTCCATTCCGTATTCCTGGTCTTCCTGTTTAGTAGATGATTTTTTTGCTCCTGCCGCTTTAGACGCGGATATTGAACTTGTTCTTGATGCTGTTTTCATTTTTTCTATTTATTAGATTTTCCAGTATTATTCAAATCCCGTACCTGCGAAATTTGCTTTTTGTATCGCATGCTGAAATATAATGTAATGATATTAATGAGCATTGAGAATGAATTGGAGATAATTATAATGTAATCCTTTTTCAGTACTCCATACCAGATCCATCCAATTAAACCGATCAGTAAAATAATGATCGCTCCAACTGAAATGTTCTCTGCTTTCTTTTCTCTTATAAGTTTTGTTAATTGTGGTAAAAGAAAAATACCAGTAAAAATGCTCGCTGCAATTCCAATTATCAATGTGAAGTCCATGGAGTGGATTATGCAATCGAAATACCAGCTCTCCACTAATCAATTGGCATGCTTATCCCTATCATATAAAGTGGAAGAAGTGAAAACGGAGAAAAATATTTAAAAAAAGATAAGAAAAGTAAGGTCAATTCAGTTTATGTGGTTTCTCCCTGTGGATTTTGTGTGTTATTACTACGCACAATAAATCGTTCCTTGATAAACAGGATAGCACCCGAAAAGAAGATCGCCTGAATTCCGGCATCAATCAGATAAACAAAACTGATCTTGTCTGAAATTGAATAATAAAGATCAATGGCAATAAAAGCGAATGCAGAAGAAGCCCCCAGTAAAAACCGATTAACATATACCGGAATTTAAAACAAGAGAATAACATTACTACCCTCATAATGTTCTTTCCAGTTATTTGCCGAAGTCCCTTTGGTTCTTATAATTGTTCCACTGCTTCCAATAATCCAGGTAGAACTACCCGACCATGAATTGCTATTAGGCCCAATATCTTCATAACTTCCATTGATGGTTAAATCAATCCCACTTCCATTATTAAAAAGATGCTTATTAGTGTAGTATTGAAATTGCAAATATTCATAGAATGACTTGTATCCAACTTTAACTGCTGTGTCCGTTTGAAGCTTTATTTCTTCCAGAGTAAAATAAGATGAATTGAGTAGGTCTTTAAACTCTTCAAAGGACGGGTATAGTTCATTTGAATCCATACGATGAATTTAAGAAAAGAACACCGAAGATCTGTAAACTCGCTGCAAAATATTTAATGCGTTTTTAATGAGCTTAAAAAGTTTCTCGTTTCGGAAAGACCTAATTTTGCTGCATCTGAAGCGGAAATTGAACCCAAAAAGGTATAGGATCTCAGGATTTTGAATACTTCAAAATTAGTTAATAAGTGCAAAAATTTGTCCCGTTCATCTATAAAAACAGCCAGAACT
>DASWXS010000392.1:0-3108 GCA_036405375.1 Bacteroidia bacterium | reverse complement strand
AAAGCACCTATGTGTCTATGTGATTAAAAGAAAACCATCTCACATTTTATTGAAACAATGTAAATAATATAAGTAATTAATTAAGTCATCATAACTGATTAATCGTCATGACGGCTTTTTGTTTTTTGTGTTGTCAATGAGTATCTTTAAGCAATGGCCCAACATCGTGATTATTTTAAAGATCAAATGGACCAAATGGGTAGATTGCTGGGTATGCTCCTGGCAGATATTCTTGGTTTGAAGCGCGATGGCAATATTTCCGAAATGAATAGCCTGGTTCAGAAAACATTTACGAAGGATATTGGGTTTGATTTTGAAGAAGTAAAAAATACCAGTCCCGGACAGCTTGTTTATTTTCTTACTGAAGAAAAACAATTTTCGGACGTCCATATTCAGCATGTGGCAAATATTTTATTTGAACTGGGAATGGAAGCAGAAACAAAATCAGAAAGGGAAATACTCTATTCGAGGGCCAATGTTTTGTATGAATACCTGAATACGGTGGGCACAACCTTCTCCTTCGATTTCCTGTTAAAAATGAACAGGATTAAGGAGGAATTGGAGTAAATTTCTATTGGATTTAATATACTAACTTTGCATATTAATTTTCTTTTAAAATGAAGCTCATAGTTGTTATATTATTATTTGTTCTGTCTGTAGCAGGGTTTGCTCAATACCCCAAAAAAGGCATTTGGCAGGGCAAACTGGTGTTAAATGAGCAAGAGAATATTGTGTTGCCATTTAATTTTGAAACAAAAGTTTTAGGAAAAAGACAATTGATTTTTATTCATAATGCAGAAGAACGTATAAAAGTTGATGAAGTAACGATAAAGAAAGATTCAGTTAATTTTAAGATGCCGGTATTTGATTCGGAATTTAAAACAAAGAACTACGGCGATTCACTTGTTGGAGTTTGGATCAATCATTCGAGAAAAGATAAAAACATTATCCCGTTTAGAGCTTATTTCGGAAAAACCAATCGCTTTGATTTCCCTCCGGGCAAGCCTTATTCTTTTTACGAAGGAAAATGGGAAACTACGTTTAGTCCGGGAACGGCAGACAGCAGCAAAGCCATAGGAGTGTTTAAACAAGGAGGTTCGGTTTATGCAAGTGGAACCTTTCTTACCGAAACAGGGGATTATCGTTACCTGGACGGAATGCAGCATAAGGGAGATTTGTACCTTTCCTGCTTTGATGGTTCTCATGCATTTTTATTTATAGGAAGAAGTGATGGCACATCAATAACGGATGGTGATTTTTATTCGGGCTCTCATTGGCATGAAAAGTGGATCGCAAAACGAAATGATAACTTTGAATTACAGCCTGCTGAAACCATTACAAAGCTGAATCCGGGATTTGAAACCGTTTCGTTCACATTTAATAATGCAGATAAAAAACCGGTTTCTATTAACGATGCAAAATATAAAAACAAGGTGATCATTATCCAGTTAATGGGAAGCTGGTGTCCGAACTGTATGGATGAGACCGCTTATCTTTCGGAAATTTATAAAAAATACAATCCAAAAGGATTGGAAATAATAGGCCTTGCTTATGAACGTACCAACGATTGGAATAAAGCAGTAAGCAATGTAAACCGATTGAAAAAACGATTTGGAGTAGGATACGAGATATTAATTACAGGTTTAACCGGAAAGGAAAAGGCATCAGAAAGCCTTCCAATGCTTAGCAAAATATCTGCTTTTCCTACTACTTTGTTTATCGACAAAAAGGGAAAGGTTCAGCGTATCCATACCGGATTCTCAGGTCCTGCTACCGGTGAAGCATACGAAAAGTTTAAAAATGAAACCGAGAAATTACTGGAAGAACTGCTGAATCAATAGAAATTAATTGAAACAAAAAGCCCCGGCGATTATCGCCGGGGCTTTTTACTTTCTTGTGCTGTATTTATTCAACAACTAATTTTCTGTTTACTTTTCCGGAAGGGCCGCTTAGTATTACATTGTATATTCCTTTTGCAAAAGGACTTACACTAAGATTATACTGCTCGCTTCCCGGGTTTAGTTTGTCTTCCAGGATCTTTCTTCCAAGGGCATCGTAAATATCAATGCTTTCGAATTTACTTTCCTTATTAAATGTTACTGTAACATCACTATTAGCAGGGTTAGGGAATAGGTTCAGATCTTTGGATAAATTCAGATCTTTAATTCCTATAATGATAGAGGAAGGAGATTTAATGTTTGAACGCGAAGTATTGATTGCTCCCCTTGTAGGGTCGCAAATAGTTAACCATGCTATTTCTACCCTGTAACGTGCGTTTGGAACGGGGTTATTATCAACCCAAAGTGTAACTGAAGGATTTACAGATCCATCCAATAATTCCCACTGTCCCCCGGCAATAGTTGTATCCCTGTAAATCTTATAAAAATCTACAGTTTGTCCTATATAGAGATTCCAATTAAGGTTTATTGTTCCTGATCCATTACTTGTAGAAAGGAACATGGTTCTGTGATAAGCCGAATGAGGACCTTCATTTCCACAGCTGTCAACAGCTGCTATTGAATATTCTTCAAAATTCGTATTCGGATGATAATCGCTTAATGTGTCAACAATAAAAGACGGATCTTCATAAGCAACTGTTCCAACAAGTGTATCAATCAGGGCAGTAACTTTTCTATAAACTCTGAAACTATCGATACCTGCTGTTGCCGGACGCATCCAATAGATCTCATTGTGTATTGAACCTGTATCAACACTGGCAACGCAAATGTCAACCGTAGGAATTGCGTTAAATGTTACCTGGTGAACAGGACTTACATTTCTTGATCCACAAGCATTCATCGGGGTTACCTGGATGTTTGTTAAGTTGGTCACACTTGTGAAATCAATAGTAATGCTATCAGTTCCCTGTCCAAAAGTAATCGTTCCATTGTTTGCAGTCCAGGTATAAAATGTAGCATTTCCTACCGAATCTATAGTATATGAAATATTGGTAGCTGCAGGACAAAGGTCTAGTAGCTGGTTTCCTGTTATAGATCCAACATTATCGGGTAAAGGATTTACTGTAACGTTAACATTGGCTGAATCTCCCATACCACAATTGTTTTTTCCTTTTACATATATTCTTCCGGAGATCTCATTTAAGCCAAT
>DASWXS010000391.1:0-5624 GCA_036405375.1 Bacteroidia bacterium | reverse complement strand
GCGCACAAACTTCTGCACTTTTAACAGGTTCGTCTACGACGCCGGGAGCAACTATCACTTGGAATGGTCCGGGAGCAACAAATGCGGCAAATCCTTTCAGCGCATCTACTGCTGGTACATACACAGTAACTGCTAATGCTAATGGGTGTTCTGCTAATGCTACACTGGTTGTAACATCAAATACAGCAACCCCAACACCTGCATTAACTACGCCAGATGGAACTGTTTTAACATGTGCCGTTTCATCTCTTCCATTGAATGGTAGCGCTACTCCGGCTGGTTCGTCATTGGCATGGACAGGTCCGGCTGGTTCAATTGCCGGAAATCCAATAAATGTAAGCTCTACAGGCACTTATACCTTAACCGCTACTAACCCGGCTAATGGATGTTTTGCCACAACAAATGTTACCATAACCTCTAACGGTTCAACTCCCAATATTTCGATAAGCTCAGCGCCGAATACAACTATTTTAAGTTGTCGTGACAGTGCTATTGTTTTAACAGGAAGTTCTACCTTAACTAATATTACTGACGGATGGGTAGGGCCGAATGGTGGTATCCCGGGTAACCCTATACGAGTTACTGAACCAGGTCAATATACTTACCAGGTTACCGATAATTCAAATGGGTGCCAATCGTCTTCTTCTGTTAATATTACACTGGACACACAGGCTCCTGCAATTCAAATAACTGCACCAAATACTATTCTTAACTGTACGCAAACTTCACTGAATATTGCCGGTACTTCAAGTACAGCAAATACTACTTTTGCATGGATGAATGCTGACAGTATCCCGATTGCAGGAAATCCTATCAGTGTAACAGATTCAGGAACATATATTTTAACGGTTACAAATAGTGTAAACGGATGTACCTCGTCTCAGTCTCAGACTATAACCAAAGATGCAACAGCTCCAAACGCGGGAATTACAGCTGCTAATACTGCGCTTACCTGTGCTGTTTCTTCCGTTTCACTCTTCGGGACTTCTACAACTCCAGGTACTACATTTGGTTGGAATGGCCCGAGCGGAAGCTCTACAAGTAATCCTTTGTCTACAACTACAATAGGAACTTATACGCTAACCGTCACAAATCCAGTAAACGGGTGTATAACTACACAGACAGTTTCTGTAACAGAAAATATTGTTCAACCTAACGTAAGTTTCACAACTCCACAAGGTACAAGTCTTGATTGCAATACATCTTCTGTTTCATTAAATGGCGCATCTACATTAGCAACTGCCACACTTGTGTGGTCAGGGGTTTCAGGCCCGCTTTCGGGAAATCCGGCTACAGTTGGTTCAGCTGGTACTTATACGTTAACAGCCACCGATCCTGCAAACGGATGTTCTTCCACTAACACAGTTTCGATAACTTCTACAGGTGCTCTACCTGACATTAGTTACACTTTATCAGATCCTGCTATAACATGTTCAAATACGTCTATTGACTTAACAGGTGCATCAGTTACTTCGGGCGCTACTATAGTATGGTCGAATGCCAGTGGGCCGCTTTCGGGAAATCCTGTTACCGTTACTACAGCTGGTAACTATACACTTACTGTAACAGATCCGTTAACAGGTTGTTCCGCTACCAATACGGTGTTGGTTCCAACAGATACTATCAGTCCGAATGCATCTGCTTTTGCATCTGTTTCTACGCTGTCGTGTACTTCTACTTCATCTGTTTTAACAGCATCATCTACAACACCATCTACCAGCTATAGCTGGAGTGGTCCTTCAGGAGCACTTAGCGGAAATCCGGTTAGTGTTTCGGCGTCAGGAACTTATACCGTGGTTGTTACAAGCTCTTCCAATGGCTGTACAAGAACCCGTACACTTACGCTTAACTCAAACACTTCAGCACCTTCGGTAACTATTGCAGCTGCATCTACAACATTAAATTGTACGACCACCTCAATTACCTTAACTGCAAGCGGAAATCCTTCTTCTGTAAACTATTTATGGAGTGGCTCGGGAGCCGGTTCTAACCCGGTTCTGAATGCAACAACACCAGGTAATTATATAATTAATGTGACCAATCCAAATAATGGTTGTTCGGGCTCAACATCAATTAACATTACTCAAAACACTTCTACACCAGGAACAAACGCTGGAGCTGATGGAGTATTAAATTGTGATGGCTCACCGGTTCCGTTAACAGGAAGTTCACCAGTATCAGGAGCAACTTTTGCATGGACGGGCCCTGGTCAGTTCAATAGCAACAATGCATCTACTACAGCAAACGTAATTGGTACATATACTTTAACTGTTACTGATCCATCGAACGGATGTACAGGAACAGATATCGTTTCTATTCTTCCGAATACGAATGTTCCTAATGTGAATGCCGGAGTTAACCAGAACATTAAATGTAATAAACCAACCGTTGCATTAAACGGATCTTCAAGTACTCCTAATGCGGTTTATTCATGGACCGGACCTGGTATAACTTCTCCTGTAACAACTGCAACATATTCTACTTCGCTTGTTGGTAATTATACACTAACGGTGACTAATCCTGTTACAGGTTGTAGCGCAAGCGACCAGGTTCTGGTAACTTCCACGCCAGCTCCTAATGCCGTTGCTTCTGCAAATCCAATGGAAGGATATGCGCCGTTAGCAGTTGCATTTAGTTCTACAGGTACAACCGGCTCCAATGGTTACTATTGGAATTTCGGGAATGGTTCCAGCGCAACTACAGCCAGCTCAAGCACAACGTTTACAGAAGGCGGAACTTACAACGTGATGTTGGTTACTTCTATTTCCGGTGCTTGTAAGGACACTGCATGGATCACAATTGAAGTTAAGGAGGTTACAGAAGTGGTTATGCCAAACGTTTTCTCCCCTAATGGTGATAACCTGAATGACATTCTTTTCCCTAAAACAAAAGCTGTTGCAGAACTTACTATAGAGATCTGGGACAGATGGGGTAAATTTGTTACCAGCTTCAATGGTTTAACTAATTCATGGAATGGCGCAGGCTGTAACGATGGCACTTATTTTTATGTTGCCAAAGGTCGCGGTAAAGACAAATCTGAAATTGAACAAACGGGGTTTGTATTGCTCGTAAAATAAATCATTCAATAAATAATAAAATGTCCCGACATAGTAATATGATCGGGACGTTTTTTTTACAATATATTCATACTATCCTTATGAACAAATATTATGAAAGACGTTTCAGCCTTGCCATGTAAAACCCATCTGCCCTTATTTCATCCGGGTGAATTCTTTTTTCTTTTATTAATTCCCATCCCGGGTTTCGTTTCAGAAAATCAATTACCTGGGTCTCTCCTTCAGAAGGTAAAACACTACAATTGGCATAAACCATAATTCCACCCGGCTTACACATTTTTGAATAACGATCGAGGATCTCTTTTTGGGTATTAATAAGATTGAGGATCGAAGCCGATGTTATTTTCCATTTCGCATCGGGATTGCGTTTAAAAACACCGGTTCCGCTACATGGAACATCAAGTAATAATTTATCCGCAAAATCATGGTATCGCTTAATCGTTTTCTCTCCATCAATCAAACGTGTTTCTATATTCTGGGCATTGGCACGGGCAGCACGTTTTTTCAACTGGTCCAGCTTTTTTTCTGTTATATCCATTGATATAACTTTCCCTTTATTTTGCGTGAGACAGGATATATGTAATGATTTACCACCTGTGCCTGCGCAAGCGTCAATAACTTTTTCACCTGGCATAGGATCAATAAATTCGCTTACCAGCTGAGAGGCCACATCCTGGATCTCAAACATTCCTTCCCTGAATGAAGGCAAAGAAAACAAAGGTTGGGAAGAAAGAATCTCGATAGCGGAGTTACACACTTCAACTTCTTTTACAATAAGTTTCGACTTTTGCAGCTGTGGAATTAAGTGTAATTTATTTGTCTTTAAACTATTGATTCGAATGTAGCGCGGGGCTTCCTGGTGCAATGCTTCTGCAATACTATTCCATTTTTCTTCGCCAAGATCATTTAAGCAATACTGGTCAAGATCATCAGGGTAAGAGTACTTTAGCTTTCTTTCCTGCAGATTTTTTTCAAGACGCTCATTGAATTCCCATTTGTTGAATGTAACGCGCTTTAATTCTGCAGGCAATTCCATTTTTTCATTCAAATAATAAGAAGGCAGAAAAGCAAAAGGATGTTTAAGTATATATCCGGTGCTTTGCCCGAAGCTCTCCTGCAATAAGCGCCAGTTCTTTAGCAGTCCATAAACCAGGTCGGCAATAAACTCCTTTTCTTCCGGCTTTAAAGTAGTTTTTTTCTGAAAATAGAACTGAATTGATTTATCCGCATTTTTCTTTTCAATCAATACTTCTTTTACAATATAAAAAACAGGAAGAACTAATTTTTCGTTAAAATACATCCCGTTATTTTTTAGTTGTAAGTAATGATCTGATCTCTGTTCCAATGCCCCGAATGGTAACAAAATTAAGAGGGAACTCTAACAGAACATGCATCATGCTAAACAGGAAAAGAACCTTGAACCCAATATTGTAATCGATAAGATATGCTACTACCGAACCAATCCATAATAAAACTACCCATATCATACGTTGCTTTGGAACTTCATGCCATTTGATAACTGCAGTTTTTGAGAACCAGTTCAGGTAATGATAAGTATAGGCAAATGCAATAAAACGCGCCACCGCTATAGCGGCAGGACTTGTAAATAGATTTATCTGGGCAAGCTGAAAGGCAGTATTAAAATCGGTGACGCTGCTATCCAAACCAAATAAAAGCAGCAATCCCCGGTTTATAACATCAAAGTTTACCAGTGTTTTTTGTATATGTTCGCTAACCGGTGCCGCAGGAGCAGAAGGCATAAATAAAAAACAGGAAAGTATACATAATGCAAACACTCCCAATGAAAGATAACCGCTACCGCTTTTTGTTTTTAGCGCTCCATATAAAATAAACAACCCAGTAAAAAGGCAAACATGAATAATGGTTGGAAGCAAAAGGCCAAACCACATAAAAGCATCAGGATGTTGATCCAGTCCCATTTTGGCTGATGCAAAGAAAACTATAAAAGTGAGGATATACTTGAAAACAGAATTCTTTACAAAGAAGATGATCAGGGTAAAAAAAACAGATGTTACCAGGAAAGTAACCCCATATTGTGCGATCTTCACACCCGGATTAAATGCAGGAATAGTAAGCAGTATGGCCATTAACAGGTATAACCAGGCATCGCCTTTCTTTTCTATAAAAAATTTACGACGCTCCAGCCACGACATTTCTGTAAGGTAATGAAGCGGCCCTAAAACGGCGTATACAAAAAGAAATAAGTGGAAAGGAAACACAAATGCCAATGCGGCACTCATGATCATCAGAAAAATATTTGTGTAATTGATACCTTTAGTGGTACCCAGTGCAGATTGAACAAAACTCATTATCGGAACAGTTGAACAAAACCCTTGTATTCGAGTTTAGCGGAATTTATGGTTAATTGAAGAATATAGAAATAAGTTCCATCTGTACACGGCATACCTGATGTTGTTCTGCCATCCCAGTAGTGCCCCTGCTTTTGTGTGGTAAAAACACTTACTCCAAACCGGTCAAATATCTCCATTGAATAACTTTGCACTTTGCTTTCAAAACTCAGATCTG
>DASWXS010000390.1:0-4731 GCA_036405375.1 Bacteroidia bacterium | reverse complement strand
CATTTTTGAAATCGTTATTTTCCTTGTGAGCTTTTTCCAACACTTCATAACAATATAATTCCCATAATTTGTGTCCCGAAGGAATGGCAATGTCCAGAGCTTTATTTGCATATTCTATTGCCAGGTTATATTTTCCGGTATGTAAATATACCCCCGCTAATCCCTGGTATGCTCCCGACAGGTTATTTGTAAAACTGCCTTCAATAGCAACCTTTGTCGCCTGCAAATATAATTTCTCAGCTTTGGAATAGTCCTTTGTTTCTTCGTAAATTATTCCTTTGTTCACAAGTACGGATGATAAAGCACGTACATCAGACTCTTCAATAGCAAGTTTGTGCGAGAGATCTAAATAATATATTGCGCTATCATGAATTTTGATGCTTTTAAAAATCAGTCCCATTATTTCATACGTAGGCAATGCCCTTTTTTTGAAATCACTGGGTTTAATTTTGTTGAGTATATATATTTTTTTGTAACAGTATTCCAATGCTTTATTGTGTTGTCCCAAGCATTCATAAAGCCATCCGATATTATGATAGGATTTTGATATTAATAAAGAATCACCTCGTTTTGTATTAATCTGGTAATTTAATAGCTCATAGTGTAAGGCTTTATTGAGATCTTCGCTGTATTCGTAATAAGCTGAAAGATGATGGTAGGCCTGTGCCTGTCCTTTTAAATACTTTAACCTTATTGATAAATTCAACATGGTTTCAGCATTTTTTAGCAATTGCGCTCCGTCACCTTTCTGATATTCTTTGCAAATTTCATTTAGTATCTGAACTTTATTGGTGTCTTCTGCTGAAGCATTATATATGCGATAAAGACTATCGAGCTTGGTATTGTTTTGTGCTGTAAGGACGGATAGAGTTAGTAAACATGCAATAAACCAAAGAGATTTTCTTGTTGTCTTATCTAAGTATAGGAATCGGAAAAATATTTTGCGGGATCCTTTCATGTTTCCGTTATTTTCACAGATAAAATAAACGGGCAGGTGTTGAAGCAAATTAAACACATGCTCCGCGTAAAATATTTTCTGCTTAAGATTGAGCAGGAGCCTCTTTCGAGGTTTCCTTGTTTTCATCTTCTTTATCTTTCGGCTTAAAGAATTTCTTCTGAAAAATCAGGATCAGGAATACACCAACTGATATGGATGCATCAGCGAAATTAAATACTGGTCTGAAAAACTCGAAAGGCTCTCCGCCCCAGATAGGAAACCAGTCGGGAAAAGTACCGCTCACCAAGGGGAAATAGAACATATCTACTACGCAACCATGCAGGAAGGATGAATAGCCTTGTGAAGAATATTCAGCAAGGCCGTAATAACCTACATATTCCCCTGTTTGCATATCAAGCGTTGTACCCTGATCGAAAATAAGTCCGTAGAACATACTATCCAATATATTTCCAACAGCACCGGCAAGTATCATAGAAACACAGATGATATAACCTGTATGTTCACCCTTACGCGTAATCTTAATGATATAATATACACCAAATATAGCTGCAAAGATCCGGAGCACACTTAATGCAAGTTTTCCCCAGTTTCCTCCTAGCTGCATCCCGAATGCCATTCCTGGGTTTTCAGTAAAATGAAGGATAAACCAGTCGCCCGCTACTTTGTATTCTTCACCCAGGTAGTAATGTGTTTTTATATACAGCTTTATCGTCTGGTCAATAATTAGCACGCCTAAAATAGCAATGATAGGCCATTTATATTTACTGAGTATTTGTTTGAAACGCTGCATAGTGTAAACTGCGAGCGCAAAGATAACCTTTTTTGTCTTCCACCGTTCATTGGTAAAGAAGGTCTCGATTTCTTCACTATGGCCAACGACCTGACAGCCGTTAAATTTATTTAAATGCTTGTGCAATCGAGACCAAACAAAAAAGGTTATCCATTTGGATAACCTTTTTATAGAGAGTATTGTTCTTGTATTATGAGTACTGATTTAATTTAGCATCGATACTTAATGTAGCGTGTGGTACACTACGCAAACGTTCTTTTGGAATCAGTTTACCGGTTGCACGACAGATACCATAAGATTTGTTCTCGATACGAACCAATGCATTTTTAAGTGATACAATATACTTTTCCTGGCGCTGAGCCAATTGTGCAGTTTCTTCTTTTGATAATACGTCGCTTCCGTCTTCCAGCAATTTGAAAGTAGGAGAAGTATCGTCTGTGCCATGATCGTCAGCGTGAGAAAGCGTTTGTTTCAACAGGTCGTAATCCACTTGCGCTTCTTCCAGTTTTTTAAGGATCAATTCTCTGAACTCCGCCAATTCCTTATCAGTGTAACGTGAGCGGTTATCGCTTGTGTTTACAAATGGTTTTGGTTGTTCAGTCAAAGGTTTTTTAAGTAAAGATTTGCTAAGATCGATCTTAACTACCTGCTTTCTTACGAAATCTTCTGAATCATATTTTTTCTTGTTTTCTTTTGCTTTTGGTTTTCTGCCTTTTTTCTTAGGCTCATCATCTACAAAATCATCATCATCATCGTCTTCAATAACGGCTTCTCCATCTAATCCGCCTTCCAGCAATCCATCTCCCATATCCAGATCTTCACCTTCCAGCTCTTCATCTACAGGCTTACCTTTCTTCGACTCAACTTTTCCTTTCTTCATATTCTTCTCTTCCTTCTTCTCAACTTTGCTTATTGGTTTTTTAATTTCTTTTTCCTTTTTAGAAACAGCTTTAACCTCTTTTTTTGGAGCAGTTTTAGCTGCTTTCGGAGCTGGTTTTGCCGCTTTTTTTGCAACAGGTTTAGCAGTGGCTTTTTTAGGAGCCGGCTTAGCAGCTTTTTTAGGAGCTGGTTTAGCAGTTTTTTTCGCAACAGGTTTCACCGCTTTTTTAGGGGCTGGTTTGGCTGTTTTTTTGGCAACAGGTTTAGCGGCTTTTTTAGGAGCCGGTTTTTTAGCTGCAGGTTTAGCAGTTTTCTTAGCTGCAGGTTTCGCTGATTTTTTGTTCTTAGCCATAATCCTAATTTAATTTTTTTGAACCGAAATAAGGGTGCTTGTATTTTCGTCTACTTCAACCAAAATTCCTTCTGCCTGAGCAACCGCATCAACAACCTCCAACTTATCAGTTAAAGTTTCCGTACAAATATAAGTTAAATTGCTTTTTATAGCCGAATCTAACGAATTATTTCTCTGTATTTTAATGTTTATTTTGTCTGTAACCTCGAATCCTTTGTCTTTTCGTATGTTTTGGATCCGGTTTACAAGTTCCCGGGCTATTCCTTCATGAATTAATACTTCGTTCAGGGTAACGTCCAATGCTACTGTTAAAGGGCCATTGTTGGCTACTTTCCAGCCTGGAATATCTACCGGGATGATCTCGAAATCTTCCGCATTCATATCTAAACCATTCCAGCTGTATTTACCGGTTTTTTCCACTTCCGAAATGATCTCTTTTCCGTGCTCATTTGCATAAGCCTGGAAAGCCTTCATTTGTTGTCCCAACGTTTTACCAAGGGTTTTAAAGTTCAGCTTCAGGTTTTTTACAATCTGGGTTTTACTCTCATCTACAAACTCAATACTCTTCACGTTTACTTCAGAAAGGATGAGGTCTTTTACCGCGTCGATCTTATTTTGCATCTCCGGGTTCAGCACCGGGATCTGGATGCGTTGCAAAGGCTGACGTACACGTAAATTCTCTTTTTTGCGTATCGACAACACCATGGAAGAAACGCGTTGAGCCATATCCATACGCTCTTCCAGGTCCTTATCAATAACCTTCTCATCCGCTTTGGTAAGCATGGTTAAGTGTATCGATTCCGGTGCAAGTGGCGTATTGTTTTTTATCGCTTCCAGCCTGATAACATCGGTAAGATTTTTATATAACCATTCTGCAAAGAATGGAGCGATAGGACTCATCAGCTGTCCAACTACCATCAAACATTCGTGAAGGGTTTCGTAAGCAGCTTTTTTGTCTGTACTCATTTCACCCCCGCCTGCCAACTGCACAAAGTCCGAACCTTGTCGGGCAGGTTTCCAGAAACGACGACGTGATAAACGGATGTACCAGTTACTCAGATGCTCGTCTACAAACTCTTCCACAAAACGGGCAGCACGATGTGGTTCGTATTCGTCCATTGCATGGGTAACATCTTTAACCAAACTATGTAATTTGGAGATGATCCACCTGTCTAACTCGCAACGCTCGTTTACAGGAACAATATCCTGTTCGTTGATCGTGAAATTATCTACGTTAGCATAAAGCGAGAAGAAACCGTAGGTATTGTAAAGTGTTCCGAATAATTTGCGTTGTACTTCAGTAATTCCATCCAGGTCAAATTTCAGGTTATCCCACGGGGCTGCATTGGCAATCATATACCAACGGGTTGCATCAGCTCCAAACTTAGGTAATGTTTCAAACGGATCGATACCATTACCCAAACGCTTGCTCATTTTGTTTCCGTTCTTATCTAATACAAGACCATTGGAAACAACATTTTTATAAGCAACACTGTCGAAACACATAGTAGCAATAGCATGCAGGGTAAAGAACCAACCGCGAGTCTGATCTACACCTTCAGCAATAAAATTGGCCGGGTAATATTTTTTGTTATCAATCAGGTCTTTGTTCTCAAAAGGATAATGAAGCTGAGCGTAAGGCATAGCACCACTATCAAACCAAACATCAATAAGATCAGTTTCGCGGAATAATTTTTTTCCGTTCTTCTCTAAAACAATAGTATCTGCATAAGGTTTATGAAGGTCGAATGT
>DASWXS010000389.1:0-3230 GCA_036405375.1 Bacteroidia bacterium | reverse complement strand
ACTTTGTAAATATCTGGGTTAGGATCTTCAAAGAGTTTTAAAGTAAGCGCCCAATCAATCAATTCTCCAAGATTTAATTTTCTTGCAGATTTATTTTCTAACTCGCTATACCTAATTCTTAGCGCTTTTTCAAATGAAATTATCCCCTGTAACATTGCAATATCAATAAAGTCATATTCATAATAGCTATGGAGCAAAAGTTTATTGATAATGAAGGCTTGTTCCCGTATCTCTTCAGAAACTTCCGGTTTAAGGTATAATTCTCCTAGCCATTGTTCCTTAAAAGTCTTTACATCAGGAGCATCCCAAATAGGATGTTTTTCAATTTGCATAACATAAAGTTAAGCAAATTAGAAAGATGTTGCTCACACCCAACGACACACTGCATTTAATCAACCCCACCCCGCAAATAATAAAATCCTCATACCGAATCCGGTTTTTAATACCTGTATTCAATTATTTCCAATAATTTAGCTCTCAAAATTAAGTACAATGAAAATTATAACTCTTTTAAGCATATCCTTACTGCTGGTGCTTGGCTCCTGCTCCAACAATAACAACAAAGAATCTGCGGCGGCAGACAAGGAAACAAATACCGGACTGCCTATTATAAATTATGACAGTATCGTTTTCACTCCGGCAACAAACGACTTCGCTGCATCCTACGAAGGAAGCATAGATAACAAATATGACATCAGCATGCAGCTGGTAAAAACAGGTCCAAACCTGGGAGGAAACTATTCCTACAAAAGCAAAGGCAAAGCCATCCAGGTATTCGGAACCATTAGCCCGGAAGGAAAAGTAGAAATAAGCGAGATCAACAAAGGTGACATTACCGGTGTTTTTAACGGGGAACTAAAAGACGGAACCCTAAGCGGAACATGGAGCACTCCTGACAACAGCAAAAGCATGCCATTTACCCTTAAGCAAAGTAACATCGCATCTATGAGCACTAAAGCTGATGTATTAAGCTATGCCATCGGCGAATATCCTTTGCAATCTATTACCGGGAATGTTGGAGCCAATACCATGTTTGATACTTATAAAGAAAAAGGCGAATGGAAGTCTACTGCATCCAGCAACATTGGCGGACAACGCGAAGGTGAAGATGTAGGCATCAACCAGAAAGACCGCGACATGCTCAACAACATGCGTATAGTAGTAGACGACAACATGAACGTTCACTTTTACGCGGGACTTATTGAACTGTTCAACAGTAAATTCAAATCCACGGGGATGGATTATCGTGTAAGGGAAAAAGACAAAACAAAAATGAATGAACAGATTGCAGCCTTATATCCCGATTCATTTTTACTGAATAACGGATATGTTGTATTGGCTGACGATAAAGTGGATTACAACTCTACACTTAATTCGGGGCAGTTTAATATTGTAACAGCCGACAATATGATCCTATATTATTATCCGGGTAACAATATGTTTGAGCTTCATATTTTTGAAGGGGCGTGTTGTGATGGTAATGTGATAACGTTTAAGAAGAAGTAGTTTTACTTATCTTTGTTTTATGCCAACATTAAAAACACTTACACTTTTCCTGGCCTGCGTAGCCCTCTTTTCTTGTGGCTCCGATCCGGTAGAAACAACAGTAGTTAAGGCCGACTCTACACAAGTCCTTAGCAAAGTAAAAGAAGAAGGCCAATTGTATTCACCTTTTGCACTCGACTCGATAAACACAGCATTAAGAACTTCGCCATTGATGAACGTTCCCAAAAGCTGGGAGATGCTGCGCAAATTTCAAAACGATTACTTTATACTTGTACCGGAAGGTGGCTCTACTCCCTGCATACTGATCCTGGATTCGGCTAAGTATTTTGTATTACGCTTCCAGGGCATGCACGACGTAATTGATCACCTGATCACAGACTGCAAAAAAGAAGGTGACAAATACATCATTACTTACCTCAACAATTACAACTGGGACGGTAGCAATCATTTTGAAAAGAACAGCATGGGCATAGTTCCTTACTTAAGCGAGTTCACTCTTAATTTCAACAAACAACGTCCTGAAATAATGGAATGCAATTACCAAAGCGATAATGATTATTTTGTGGACATGAACTACAGAAGTAATTTCAAAATTGTGGATGAGAATATTGAAATGAAAGAGGGTGATGAAGTGCCCGCAGATAGTGCTGCAGTGAACTTATCGAAATAGTACCGGACATTTAGGCTACAAACATAGGTTAAGTATTGTAAAGCAGTATTAACACTGCCTTACAATACATCAAAAAATCTTTATTTTTCAATAAACAGAAATATTATAGCGTGATCTGTTCAATACGCACCGGGATCAATTTGAGCTTTATAATACTTTTTGTTGTTCTTCCGCTCTTGTTTTTCACTTCAAATATCATATCCAATCGGATATTAATAACTTTTTGTGTAGCAAGCATAGGATTGTTTTTAAGATCGGAAAGCAAAGGGCACGAAGAGTTCTCAGCATGTAAAGCCTTATGTGCATCAGTGATGATCTCAACCAGCTTAACAGACCTGAAAACATCAATTACCGGTTTACCTACCGAGTCCGAAAAAAACAATTCCTCCCCGTATTCTCTTATATTAACTATAGTTGAATCGCACGAACAAAACAGGTTATAAATAATAGAAGCATTGGTGATCAGCGAAGGCCTGCTTGCTGAATGCCCCGTTGCATATAATCCAAATTGCCCTACATGCGTTTCCAGCGGGCGATTGATTGCTGTGGCATTAAACGTGGCAACCTGGTTGATAACAAGAAATCCTGCAGGGTTAAAAGCATAGGTAAAAAATGCGGTAGTTTCATTGTTATTCAAAACAGATACATCCTCCTGGAGTCCCATTACCGAAAACATAGATCGGAAAGGCACGAAGTCTAATGGTTTCCCCAACGGTTTCCTCTGAGGTTTTGCTTTAGCTGATCCCGATTTTTTAACAGCCTTTTTTGGAGTAGCTTTTTTTGCTGACTTTTTACCTGCCTTGCCGGCAGGCAGGGAAGCGGCTTTTTTCGCCGCTGATTTTGATTTTTTTGCTTGCTTTGCCATAAGTATTTGGATTTGTTTAATTGAAAGTACCCATTTTATATCCGCTTGTAAATACTGATTGGTAAGCGTATGGATAGAAGTGGTGAATGAAAGAATTATAGGGTTGGTTTACCCAATCTATTTTCGTTAGCGCAGATCATACATGTTCATGTTGCCACACTAAAAATTACATTTACCAAAGTATCTTTT
>DASWXS010000388.1:0-5939 GCA_036405375.1 Bacteroidia bacterium | reverse complement strand
AACAAAAAATCCTTCATACAAAACATTACCTCCTTTCAAAGAAGGTTGTTTTACCTATACTGGGAAAGGCATGGAAATGATCTATCCAAAAAATGGAACGAGCATTTTTGTTCCTATTGACCTGGACAGCAAACAAACAGCTGCAGTATTTGAGGCTGCTCACCGGAATCCATCAACCACTATATTCTGGCACATTGATGAAGGATTTGTAGGTTCAACACAAGGTATACATCAATTGGGAGTTAATCCTCCCAAAGGAAAACATATGCTTACATTAGTTGATGAGAACGGTGAATCATTGAGCATATCATTCGAAGTGCTGAGCGACAAAAAATAATTCGGCTCAACGATTCCGTAACCGTTTTTAGCCTGCTTTAGCCCGGTCTTAACAGATCCGTTGAACGAGAAAAAAGAATTTACGTAAATTCGTAATATGAAATTACGCATCTTCCTTTTACTTCTTGGTACCTTCTTCTTTATTAAAACAAATGCCTGCGATTGTAAGGATGGTTTTTCCGAGTTTACACCTGTTTATTTAAGCGAATATAATCACATTAAAGTGTGTCAGCCCTTTGCAGCGGATACACTCAACGATATTATACATTACAGGGCAATTGTAGTTAAAAATTACTGGGGAGCTCAAAAAGATACTATAACCATTGGGACACATTTTATTGAAGGAGCCTGTGGGTTTCCGCTGAAGTTAAATTCAACTTACCTGTTATATGGAAAAGGAAGCAGTGCGATATTTTATATCTCCGCATGCAGCCCACAGCGTGAGCTGTCTTCTGCTTCCGGCCTCGAAGGTTTTGCAAACAACGAAGACTCTATTGTAACCAATATTAATTTCATAAAGAAGTTTTATACCTGGAAATATATTGTTGCATTCAGAAACAAAGCGGATAAAAATGAAATAGAAACACTCGAGAAACTGCTTACTGCAACAGATACTATTACTACCTGTTTTGCTGACGGAACAGTAAGCGGCAAATTCATTATAAAGGATGGAAAATTAAGTGGCCCTTCACAATTTTATTATCCCGGCGGCTTGCTTTATTCGAAGGGCAATTTTGCAAATGGCGAAAAAGAAGCGGTGTGGAGTGAATATACATTCAAAATAAAACGTAAAAAAGAATTCTATTTACAAGAGACGGGAAATTATAAAGAAGGCATAAAAAAAGGCACCTGGAAAGGCAAGATGCTAAAAGGAACTGTGGAAGAATATAGTGCAGGACTCTACAATTTTCAACTCGATCACAATTACGATAAGTAATTATTCCTGGACGTATACTTTCTTAACTCTTGTAGAAATTGAAGTAAGCACTTCATAGGAAATGGTTCCTATTGCTGAAGCCATTTGATGGATTTTATCCACATCATCAAACACTATCACCTCATCACCTGCATTCACCTGCATACCTGTAACGTCAATCATACACATATCCATACATACATTGCCTACAACTGGTGCCGGGCGATCACCTATCCATACTTTTCCCTGTCCGTTGCTTAGTTTGCGGTTGAATCCGTCGGCATAACCAATAGGTATGACCGCAATTTCTGTTTCTTTACTAATCTTGCCACTACGGTTATAACCTACTGTTTCGTTTGCGTATACTTTTTTAACCTGCGAAACAACTGTCTTTAGCGTACACACCGGCAATAATTTCTTTTGTTCCGTATCATTTACGCCAATTCCATACATACCGATCCCCAGGCGTACCATATCAAAATGTGCTTCAGGGAACCTGCTGATTCCGCCTGAATTACAAATATGTTTAATGAACGTGTAACCCAATTCCATTTCAATTAACGCGCATGTTTCTTTGAATGAATCGATCTGTTGATGTGTAAATTCATCGTAAAATGAGTTATCGCTTGCAGATAAATGGGAAAACACAGAAGCTACTTTTAGTGAAGGATATTTTTTTAATTCTTCAAGTAACTCAGCAACTTCACCCGGTAAAAAACCAAGGCGATGCATGCCGGTATCTATTTTCAGGTGAATATAAGTTTCCTTATTACCCAATGCAGATACAGCGGTTGCAAAGGAACGCAATACTTCAAAAGAATAGAGTTCAGGTTCCAGCTGGTATACCAACATGCTATCGAAACTTTCACGTTCCGGGCTCATGACCATAATTGGCAAAGTTATTCCTGCTTTACGCAATTCAACACCTTCATCTGCATAGGCAACAGCCAGGTAATTAACCCTGTGATATTGCAGCAGGGAAGCTATTTCAAAACTGCCGCTGCCATACGATTGGGCTTTTACCATTGCCATCATTTTAGTTTCAGGCTTCAGTAAAGAACGATAATAGTTTACGTTATGAATTAAATTGTTCAGGTTAATCACCAGCTGCGTTTCATGGCTTTTATGTTGCAGCAATGAATTGATCTTTTCAAATTCAAAACTTCTTGCTCCTTTTAGTAAAACCGCTTCGTTGTAGAAATCAATGTTCCGGAAATCACGGATAAATTCCTGTGTATTTTTATAAAACAGTTTTTCGATGGCAAAAGAATCTGCCTGTGAGCTAATCTCTTCTCCCACTCCTATGATACGCTGAACTCCTTTCGAAGCAAGCATATGGGCAACTTCCTTATACAATTGTTCGGTTTGTTTCCCGCTTTGCAGGATATCTGAAAGGATCAATGTTTTTTTACTGTTCCGGTGCTGCTGATTTAAATAATCGATGGCAATAGACAAAGAACCCAGGTCTGAATTATAACTATCGTTAATGATAGTACAATTATTAATTCCCTGTTTCAGCTCCAGGCGCATTTCTATTGCCTGCAGGAAACGAAATTTGTTCCTGTGCTGTTCATCGTTCTTATCCAACGCAATTAATGTGATCCAACAGGTAATAGCATTTTCAACAGAAGCCGCATCTTTAAAAGGAATTATAATGCGTTGCCGGTTACCGCTCACCAACCCTTCAATAACAGTATCATTTCCCTCGGCCACAACCTTCGTGATTAGCAGAGAAGAATTATTGCGCTTCGACCAGGTAAATCGGTTTACAAAAGTAGGGATTGAATTCTTTATAATATTATCCGCGATTGGGTGGTCATTACAATAAACAATTCGTTTTGCAAATTTGAATAACTGAACTTTCTCTGAGATCTTTTGTTCGTTGCCTGTAAAATTTTCATCGTGTGCCTGCCCGATATTAGTAAGCACTGCTATATCCGGCTGAATGATGTTTCTCAGGTTTTCCATTTCTCCTGCCTGCGAAATCCCTGCTTCAAAAATTCCGATCGTATGCTTTTCGTTCAACTGCCACACACTTAGCGGAACACCAACCTGTGAATTGTAGCTCTTAGGATTTTTACATACCACAAAAGAATCATTCAGCAAATACGAAAGCCATTCTTTTACAATTGTTTTTCCATTACTGCCGGTGATCCCAATTATAGGAATCGAAAACTTCTTGCGATGCGCAGTTGCCAATTGCTGAAGTGCCATGGTAGTATCGGGAACCAGGAGAAAAGTTGCATCCCGAAAAATGGCTCCATCTATTGTTTCGCTAACCAAAAAATTCCTGCAGCCTTTTTCATAAACATCCTGTATGTATTTATGACCATTATTGCGCACTCCTGTTATTGCAATAAACAAGGTATGCTCATTAAGACTACTCCGGCTATCTATACTTAAATACTTGATCGTATCTCCAAGATTTCCCTGCAGGAGGGAAGCACTTGTAATAACCTGTATTTCAGAAAGTGAATACTGCATAAAAAGATACGTAAAAGTAGGTGTTTGGCAGGGAGAAAACAAATGAGACTTCTACGGATTTCACTTAATTTAATAAGAAATGAATGAACGGAAATCAGGTACGAGAGCCTGCAAATGATAAATCAAAAAATCCTACCTTTACATTCGTGAAAATCCTGTTCATACGTTTTTCCTCTATCGGTGACATAGTGCTAACCACACCTTTGATTCGTTGTGCCAAGCAACAATTAAAAGGTGCTGAAATCCATTTCATTACCAAAAAGAAATTCGCAGGAATCCTGGAAGCCAATCCATACATCGACAAACTCCATACTATTGATGAATCGGTAAGTGAAATTGCCGTGGAATTAAAAAAAGAAAATTTCAATTATGTGATCGACCTTCACAATAACATCCGTAGTTTACGCTTAAAATCTGCGCTTGGGAGGCCAAATTTCTCTTTCGATAAATTGAATTACAAGAAATGGTTGCTGGTTCAGTTTAAAATTGATAAGCTCCCGAAATTGCATATTGTTGACCGTTATTTCGAAACGCTTTCTTCCTTAGGTATAAAAAATGATCTTCAGGGTCTTGATCATTTTATTCCCGTTAAGGATAAGATTGATATACCTGCTTTTTTATCATCAACATTTCATAACGGGTTCCATTCATTAGTGCTTGGAGGCTCTTATTTTACCAAACAAATTCCTACAAATAAACTGAAAGAGATTATTGAACGAAGCGACAAACCATTGGTATTGCTTGGTGGTAAGGAAGAACAGGATTTAGGCAATGAACTGGAAAACCTGTTCCCTGAAAAAGTAAAGAATTGCTGCGGGAAGATCAATCTGCACCAGTCGTCTTCCCTGATTGAACAATCCAATAAAGTAATTACATCCGATACCGGTTTAATGCACATTGCTGCTGCTTTCAAAAAGGAGGTTCATTCGATCTGGGGCAATACAGTAAAAGAGTTTGGTATGTACCCTTACCTTCCGGGTAACAACAGTAAAATTCATGAAGTAACCGGCTTATCCTGCCGTCCGTGTTCCAAGCTGGGCTATCATTCCTGCCCGAAAAAGCACTTCAAGTGTATGAACGATATCGATACCAGCCAGGTATTTTCCCAAAACCAATAGTTGGGTCTTTATCTTTTCTGAATTCAATCATAATCCTTATTTTTGCATTCATTTTTCAAATATTTATGCAGTTAACACAGATCCTTGGGAACACCAAAAAAACCTTATTTTCAATCGAAATTCTCCCTCCTTTAAAAGGAAAAAGTATCCAGTCAATTTATGACAGCATCGACCCTTTAATGGAATTCAAACCTGCATTTGTTGATGTTACCTATCATCGCGAAGAATATGTATACAAAAAACGTGACGGTGGTTACCTGGAAAAAGTATCTATTCGTAAGCGTCCGGGTACAGTAGGTATCTGTGCAGCCATTATGAACAAATACCCGGTTGAAGCGGTTCCTCATATTATTTGTGGAGGTTTTACGAAAGAGGAAACTGAGAATGCATTGATCGACCTTCACTTCCTCGGCATTGATAATGTATTGGCATTACGCGGCGACTCTATAAAAACAGAAGCTGCCTTTGTTCCGGAGCCTAACGGGCATCATTATGCAAATGACCTGGTAACGCAAATCAGCGAAATGAATAAAGGTAAATACATGGATGAGGACATGAAAGAAGTGGAGCCCACGAGTTTCTGTATTGGTGTGGCCGGTTACCCCGAAAAACATTTCGAAGCTCCAAACATGTTCAGCGACATTAAATGGTTAAAGGCAAAAATCGACGCCGGAGCAAACTACATTGTTACGCAAATGTTTTTTGACAACAAGAAATATTTCGACTTCGTAAAACTTTGCAGAGACAATGGAATCAATGTTCCGATTATCCCTGGATTAAAAATGTTCACCACTAAAAAACAGCTTACCATTCTACCTAAAATATTTCACATTGATATTCCGCAGGATTTGTATGAAGCTGTTGTGAAATGTAAAGACGATAAAGCTGTTAAAGAGGCTGGTATCGAATGGTGTATTCAGCAAAGCAAAGAACTGATGCAGGCAGGCGTACCTTGTCTTCATTACTATACTATGGGTAGCTCTGAAACTACGAAAAGAGTTGCTTCCCAGGTATTTTAAATAATAGTAAACCATGCAGATAAAAATAAACCGTATAAACAGCGATTACTTAATGGAGGCTGTAAA
>DASWXS010000387.1:0-3506 GCA_036405375.1 Bacteroidia bacterium | reverse complement strand
CAGCGATCCTACTGATAAATTTGATGTATACTACACAGAAGAGCTGAATGTAAAAAGTCCTAATTACAGTACACCTTATATAGAATTGAAAGGTATTGTAATGCAGTTCAGGCTTAAAAAATTTGGAATGGAAATGGAGTTTACTGCAAAGTCGGTTAAAAAAGAAGAGGTGGCAGACAGCATGTTTGAACTGCCGGGATTTTATAAAATTATTACGCGGACTGAAATGGATGAGTTTTTCAAATTCATGCAATAGTTTTGGTACGAATGTTGGTTAGCAATCTCAAAAAAATAAAAATATAAAATGAAAAAGTTAATACTATCAGCAACATTGGCCTTAATGGCATTCGGAGCTACAATTGCCCAGGTTAAAGAAGGATCAGTAACGTATGAGGTAACAATGGATGGTTTACCTCCTGAACAAGCAGCAATGATGGGTGGAATGGAAATGGTGATGTATTTCAAGAATGGTAAATCCAGGTCTGAAATGACCAGCGCTTTTTTTACTAATACATCAATCAATGACGGGAAAAAAACAACCGTTTTGATGGATCAGATGGGGCAGAAATTTTACTATGAGGTTACTGAAGATGACAAAAAAGAAAAGGGAGAAGAGCCTAAAATAGAATACAAAGACGAAACTAAAAAAATCGCAGGTTACGAGTGTAAAAAAGCTATCATCAAATCTAAAAACGAAAAAGGAGAAGAGTCAGTAACAACCGTTTGGTATACTGAGCAAATCCCGATGGTTGGACAGGGAGCTGGAAAAGGAAAAAACACTTTTAAAAATTTAAAAGGAGCACCATTGGAATTTGATATGGCACAAGGGCCTTATAAAATGAAGTTTGTAGCTACCAGTGTAACTACATCCGGAGTATCAGATTCAAAATTTGTAGTGAATACCGAAGGTTATACTAAAAAATCGTTCGAAGACATCAAAAAAATGGGCGGTCAATAATTGAAAGACTTTAACTGAGATCCCCGGCCTTGTGTCGGGGATTTTTTATTTCCCGAAAACTGTTAATATTGTTTTGATAATCTGTTGAAAATTACAATATTTGCAATATCAACCCAAAGTGTATGAAGAAAATACTTATCGTTTTCGCTTGTTTGTTTGCATCGCTTGCAGCTTTTTCACAAGGAGGCGTAGTTTCAAGTCATAATTTACCTTCCAGTGTGGCGCCGGGGCAAACTATTAACGTTGATTTTACGCTTAATAAAGGAACAATTGGTGGTTTTGCCAAGTTTCAGATGGATTTACCATTTGGGTTCAATGCAGAGAATGTAGATTCCAAGCAAGGCAATTTCACCTTCGAAAATCAACGTGTAAAAATTGTTTGGGTTTCTCTTCCTTCTGAAGCAGCATTTACATTTACCTTTAAGGTAACAGTACCTTCAAACGCGCTTAATACCTGTGCTATTTCTGCAAAATTCTTCTACCTGGAGAACAATGTGAAAAAAGAAGTGGAAATGCCAACCCATAATATGAAGATCACTTCTTCGGGTGATGTTGTATCAACTCCAACGAATACTGTTTCAACAACTCCTACAAATACCGTTGTTTCCACTCCAACCAATACAGTTGCAACAACTCCAACTAACACTGTTAGTTCTGTCCCTACTAATACAGTTTCAACAACGCCTACAAATACGGTTAGTTCTGTACCAACCAATACGGTAGCTTCAACACCTACAAACACGGTGGCTACAACTCCTACACGAACTGTTTCAACAACCCCAACCAATACCGTTTCAACAACGCCAACTAACACAGTAAGTACTACTGCTAAATCGGGATTGGTATACAAAGTTCAGTTGGGTGCATTTTCATCTTCCCCGGCCAAATCCAAGTTTCCGGGTGTAAACCTTAATATTGTGGAAGAAGGCGGTTATTACAAAGCATTGTCGGGCAGTTTCAATACCCTTGAACAGGCGCAGAAACATAAATCGGACCTGATAGCTAAAGGATACGATTGTATCATTGTAACTTACCAAAACGGTCAGAGAACAGGAATTGTTAAATAAAAAACAATCTTTGTTTCCCTTGCTTCGTTAATTATTACGTCTAAATTTTACGCTCTCTCCCCCGTAATTCCTTATATTTGGTGTTCTCTTTTCATAAGTGATTCCAAAGGATACCATAGAACAGATCATGTATTATGCCCGCATTGATGAGGTGGTTGGTGATTTTGTGCCCCTTAAAAAAAGAGGTTCAAACATGTGGGGCTGTTGTCCTTTTCATAATGAAAAAACACCCTCGTTCAGTGTGTCGCCATCCAAAGGTATTTACAAATGTTTTGGTTGTGGTAAGGCAGGAAATTCGGTGAATTTTGTAATGGAGGTAGAGAAGAAAACCTACCCGGAAGCATTACGTTACCTTGCCAAAAAGTATAATATTCACATCGAAGAAAAACAGGTAACTCCCGAAGAGCTTGCTGCGCAAACAGAGAAAGAAAGTCTTCGCATCATCAATACATTTGCCAATAAGTATTTTCAAAGTAATTTATGGGAAAGCGATGAAGGTAAATCAATCGGCTTAAGTTATTTTCGTGAACGCGGCTTTCGTGATGACATCATAAAGAAATTTGAGCTTGGGTTTTCTTTCGAAGAACGTAAAGCACTTACAAAAGCAGCTATCGCGGCAGGTTACAATCCTAATTACCTGGTTAAAACCGGGCTTTCTATTTTGCCCGAGCGTCATGCAAATGAAACCAATCTTACAGAAGCACACTTGTTCGATCGTTTTGCCGGACGTGTGATGTTTCCTATACATGGTGTTTCGGGCGATGTGCTTGGTTTTGGAGGACGTATACTTACCAATTCAAAAGAAACCGCGAAGTATTTCAACTCACCGCAAAGTGAGATTTACGATAAAAGTAAAATACTGTATGGATTGTATTTTGCCAAAAAAAGCATACAGAATGATGGATTCTGTTTTTTGGTGGAAGGTTATACCGATGTAATTGCACTGCACCAGGCAGGAATTGAAAATGTGGTTGCTTCGTCAGGAACTTCACTTACAGTTGAACAGATTAAACTTATTCAACGATTCACCAACAACATTACCATTTTGTATG
This sequence comes from Bacteroidia bacterium, assembly GCA_036405375.1. GTDB lineage: Bacteria > Bacteroidota > Bacteroidia > B-17B0 > Aurantibacillaceae > JADJDM01. The sequence continues at coordinate 429 of DASWXS010000387.1, read as the reverse complement.
ACGGTGATGCAGCAGGGCAAAAGGCTGCAGATCGTGGTATGGGATTGATCCTGGAAGAAGGAATGAATGTACGGGTATTGTTGTTCCCTGATAACGATGATCCGGACAGTTATTCTAAAAAGGTAAGCCCTGATGAATTAAAGAGTTTTATTAAAAATAACTCCCACGATTTTATTACTTATTCCGCTTCAAGAATTTCAGAAGAAGAAAAAAAGGACCCGATCAAAAAAACAGGATTTATTCGTCACATCATTGAAAACATAGCCCTGATACCCGATTCAATCTCACGTTCGGTTTATATCAAAGAATGTAGTCGTATTGTGGAGGTAGACGAGCAGATCCTGAGTTTGGAGATAAATAAGATCAGGATCGATAAAGAAACACGCAGGCAAAAAGATAAGAACCGTAATGCCTCACAAAACAATACGA
>DASWXS010000386.1:0-4604 GCA_036405375.1 Bacteroidia bacterium | reverse complement strand
AAGTGCAACACCATCACAGGCAAAGCTGGATGGCAAACATCCTTTGTTTGAAAAAGCGTATAATCCGATGGTTGTACGTTTCTTTATGATGCAAACACATTATTCGAGCACGCTTGATTTTTCTAATGAAGCACTACAGGCTTCCGAAAAAGGTTTCAACCGTTTGATGGAAAGCATGAAAACGCTGCAGGGTTTAACACCTTCCGCTACTTCTACTTCAGATATTAAAAAACTGCGTGAGCAATGCTACGCTGCAATGAATGATGATTTTAATACTCCAATATTATTGTCGCATTTATTTGAAGCAGCGCGTATCGTTAATTCAGTAAACGATAAAAAAGAAACGTTGACGGCAGCAGATATTGAAGCCTTGAAAAAAATATACAGCGATTTCCTGGTAGATGTTCTTGGAATTAAACCGGAAGAAGGAAATGCGAAACAGGGTGAAGTACTTGGTAAAGTGGTGAATATTGTATTGGATATGCGTGCAGAAGCTAAGACAAACAAGGACTTTAAAACTTCTGACGGACTTCGTGACAAACTTAGCGAAGCTGGTGTAACCATAAAGGATGGAAAAGAAGGAAGCACCTGGAGCTTATCCTAAAGATATGTGATTTGTTGCTTTCCTGTCATATTTGGATTTATTGGAAAATAGTGACGTTTTTAGTAAATTTGCTGTGTAGAGAACATCTTAAAAAGTTTAATTAACAGAATGACACAAGTAATTTTAAATATCCCAGATAAAGAACTTGATTTTTTCATGACGCTTATTGGAAAATTTAAGTATCAGCTTGTAAAAACAGAAGATGAAATTGATTTCATTTCAGAAAAAGACAAAGAGCTTGTAAGAAGCCGTATCAAAACCAGTAAAGCATCTAAGTTATTGGATTGGGAAAGCGAAAAAAATAATTTTGATGGCATTTAAGTTATTCATTGAGCCACTAGCCAAAGTTGATATTCAATCCCAAATTAATTATTACAATAGTAAACAAAAAGGTTTGGGTAAGCGTTTTCATAATGAAGTAAAAACCAGGTTTTCATCTATTAAATCAAATTCGTTACGACCACATTCATTGCCTTCCCCTAAAAATATTTCCGGCTATGATTCATTATACAGTGGATGAACAAAACAGAATCATCATTGTTCGCGCAGTTATTAATACAAGTAAAAATCCTAAGACAAATTGGATCAAATAATAATTCCTTGAGTTAATTATGAAGTCTCTTATCAAAAAATACCTTATAGTAAGCATAAGCTCATTAGCTTTAATTGCTTGCGGGCCATCTGAAACAGATACCACCTCAACAACAGGCTCTACAACCAAAACCATAGAAACAAAGCCAAGAGTTGTGCCGCCCGATTTTAATGCAGACAGCGCATACGCTTATGTAAAAATTCAATCGGATATGGGACCACGCGTTCCTGGCTCGAAAGCACATACAAATTGTGTGAATTGGATGAGTTCAACACTAAAAAGCTATGGCGCAGAAGTTATTGTTCAGAATGGCGTTGCTACCACCTTCGACCAGAAAAAATGGAGCGTTAAAAATGTAATCGCTTCTTTTAATCCAGAAAATAAAAGTCGCATTTTATTATGTGCTCATTTCGATTCACGTCCATTCTGCGACCACGACACCATTGCCGCAAATAAAAACAAACCCTGCCCGGGCGTAAACGATGGAGCCAGCGGCGTTGGCGTGTTGATGGAAATTGCCCGCAACATTAAAGCAAGCAATCCGAAAATAGGAATTGATATTATTATGTTTGACCTGGAAGATTATGGTCAGCCTGAAAACAGTGGTTTCCCTTTAATGAACGACAGCTGGTGTTTGGGTTCACAATACTGGGCGCAAAACCCTCACAAACCAGGTTATTTTGCAAACTTCGGAATATTACTCGACATGGTTGGAGGTAAAGGAGCAACCTTCTACAAAGAAGGAACATCTATTTTTTACGCTTCAGGTGTGGTTGATAAGGTATGGAATACCGCATCTAACCTGGGTTACGGTAATTATTTAATTCCTGAGCCTTACGGAGAGTTTACTGACGATCATTTGTACATAAACAAACTGACCAATATTCCTACGGTTGACATCATTGCGTATGATAAAGAAAATGGCGGGTTCTTTTCGCATCACCACAAAGCGGGTGACACTATGGACAATATTGATAAGAATACGCTGAAGGCTGTTGGACAAACTGTGATGGAAGTGATTTATAACGCGGAGTAATTTTAGTTAAGCGCGTAATTTCTTCTTGCCCACTTTTTACATGGCTCCATCCATTCTTTTAAAGGCTTATATAAAAAACCATGTTTAAGCCCCGTATTTAATTCTACTTCTTTAAAGTGCTTTATTTTCAGCTTGGATGTTTGTTTACGTTCTATCGCCGAAACGCCATTCGAATCAGAACTTTCGTAAATAGTGAGAATATTTCCGCAGTAATTAATTTCCGGCATTTCTTTTAAATCTGATTTCTGGAAAGCACCAATAAACACAAAATTAACATCCGGGTTTTTTAGTGCAGATGAAACAAGCTGTGCAATGTAGCCACCTTTAGAAGTTCCTATAACAGTTATATGATCCGGCTTCACTCCCAGTTTGATAAGACTATCAAGTTGTTTAATCACTTTTGCAGCATACAGGGAAATATTTGTTTTAGAAGAACGTTTTTCGCTTATTACAATAAAACCATCCTTTTCAAATTCAGCAATAATTTCTTTGTATTCAGCACGACCATATTCCGGATGTTTGGCCTCGGGATCGTTTTCTTCGAGAAATCGGTTGTGAAGGAAGAAGATGTAATCTTTAGGTGGAGAAGTAGTATTTCCCTTCTGTGCTGTCAAAACCACAGGAAAGCTCAAGAGAAGCAAAAGAAGCATCGTCCTGAATACTTTGATCATATAAATAGTTTTGATTAACCGGCCTTAACCGTTGTTTTACCTGATGAACTTTTTTCTTCCAGCATTTCTTTCACTGAAGCAATAATTCCGTTCTCATCGAAGCCACACTCCGCCCACAACTCATGTGGTTCGCCGTGTTCGATGTATGAATCAGGAATTCCAAGGCGTTTTACCTGTGCATGATAATTATTATCAGCCATGAATTCGATAACGGCGCTACCTACTCCACCCATAATGCAACCATCTTCAACAGTAATAACCTTATTGAATTTAGAGAATACTTCGTGCAGCATTTCTTCATCAATTGGCTTTGCAAAACGCATATCGTAATGCGCAACTGATTTACCCTCTGCTTCCAGTTTTTCGATAGCTGATTTAGCTGTATTTCCTATTGGCCCGAATGTTAAGATGGCAAGATCATTTCCGTCTTTTAATTTTCTTCCCTTACCGATCTCCATTTTTTGGAAAGGTGTTTTCCACTCGGCCATCACTCCATTACCACGTGGGTAACGAATGCTGAAAGGCAAAGCATTCTCCGGAAGCTGGGCAGTGTACATTAAATTTCTCAATTCAGATTCATCCATAGGCGATGAAACCACCATTTTCGGAATACAACGGAAATAAGCAATGTCATAAGCTCCATGATGTGTTGGGCCATCCGCTCCAACTAAACCACCACGATCCAAACAAAATACAACATGCAAATTCTGCAAGGCAACATCATGTATCACCTGGTCGTATGCACGCTGCATGAAAGAAGAATATATATTACAGAAAGGTATTAATCCCTGGGTTGCTAATCCTGCCGAAAAAGTAACCGCATGTTGTTCTGCAATACCCACATCAAACGCGCGATCAGGCATCGCTTTCATCATAATGTTCAACGAGCATCCTGATGGCATAGCAGGAGTGATCCCCATGATCTTCGGGTTTGCTTCCGCCAGCTCCACAATCGTATGCCCGAATACATCCTGGTATTTCGGCGGTTGCGGAGTTTTTGGGGTTACCTTAATAATCTCTCCTGTATCTTTATTAAAAACACCCGGAGCATGCCAGGTGGTTTGATTTCCTTCTTCAGAAAATTTATATCCTTTTCCTTTTGTAGTGAGAACGTGTAATATTTTTGGTCCCGGAATATCTTTCAAATCTTCCAGTACTTTTTTCAAACGCACCACATCATGTCCGTCAATTGGTCCAAAATAGCGGAACTTCATCGACTCAAACATATTACTTTGTTTCAGCAAAGATGTTTTAACTGCGGCCTGCACTTTGGAAGCAATATCCTGTGCGCTTTTCCCAAAATTACTCATCTTACCCAACAGCTTCCAAACCTCATCTTTAACATTGTTGTATGTATGAGATGTGGTAATATCTGTAAGGTATTCGCGTAAGGCTCCAACATTTGGATCAATGCTCATACAGTTGTCGTTCAGCACAACCAGTAAGTTTGCATTTTCTACACCCGCATGATTCAATCCTTCAAATGCTAAACCGGCAGTCATAGCGCCGTCACCAATTACAGCAATGTGATGTTTATCGTTTAAACCTAAGTGACGACTTGCTACTGCCATTCCTAAAGCACCAGATATAGAAGTGGATGAATGTCCTACTCCAAAGGTATCGTATTCGCTTTCGCTTCTTTTCGGGAAACCGCTAACACCTTTGTATTTGCGATTGGTATGGAAATTATCTCTCCTTCCG
>DASWXS010000385.1:0-19992 GCA_036405375.1 Bacteroidia bacterium | reverse complement strand
AACTATACGGGAATTACTTTCTGATTTTTGCAATTTTAAACATTCTTAATTCGCTCTTTTTGCTTTATTTGTGGTTTTAAATTACTACATTAGTGATCCGTTTTGTGGCATTTATGAAGCGAATATTTCTCCTTTACATATTACTTTGCTGTTCACTCATTTCGCGTGCCCAATTCTATTACGGATCGCAACAGGAATTCGGTAAAAACAGGGTACAATATCAACCTTTTAACTGGACTTACTATGGTTTCGACCGTTACCAGGTTTATTTGTATGAAGGTGGACAAGAGCTTGCCAAGTATGTGGCGAAACATGCAGAAACGCATTTAAAAGACATTGAGAAAAAACTCGACTTCCAGTTCGACGACAAACTCCAGATACTGGTGTATACCAACCAGGGCGATTTCAGGCAATCCAACATTGGGCTTTCTTCCGAAGAAAATGGAAACCTCGGCGGCGTTACAAAGATTTCAGGAACAAAACTATTTGTATACTTCAAAGGCGATCACGCTGATTTGGATAAACAGATCCGTGCGGGAATAGCAGAAGTGCTCATCAACGATATGATGTACGGAGGCCGTGCGCGCGATATGGTGAAGAACTCAACTTTGCTTGTATTACCCGACTGGTATAAAAAAGGTTTGATCTCTTACCTTGCCGAAGACTGGAATGTAGACATCGATAATAAGGTAATGGATGCTATCAGCAATGATAAATACTACAGCTTCAATAAATTGTCGGGAGATGAAGCAACACAGGCTGGTCATGCATTGTGGAATTACATTGCTGATACATATGGAGAAGCGTCTATTCCAAATATACTTTATATGACAAAGGTGAGTAGGAGCGTGGAAAGCGCGTTTACCTTCGTGTTGGGAACAACTGTTCAAACTATTACCTATGAGTGGATAGACGCCTTTGCGAGAAGGAACCTGGGTGTAGATACTTCACAAACACTTCCTAAATCAGCTCCCGTTATTGAAAAACCAAAATCGTATCGTAATTACTATCAGCTGAAGATCAACCACGATGGAAAATATGTTGCTTATGTGGTAAATGAATTAAGCCAGTACAAAGTATACATCAAAAAACTGAACAGCGATGAAAAACCAAAACGCATTGCGAAGTGGGGGCCGAAGATTGAGCGATTGAATGACCTCAGTTACCCTTTGCTTGCATGGAACCCCAAAGGAAATGCCCTGGCCATGATTACTGAGAAAAAGGGAGTGATTTATTTTTCGACCTATAATCTCGAAGAAAAGGAAACATTCTCCAAACCAATGACGGGGATTGAAAAAGTAATTGACTTTGGTTATTCACCCGATGGAAAGAAGATCGTGTTCAGTGGAGTGAAAAAAGCGAAGGGACAGGCAGATATTTTTATCTATACAATTAATGCCGGTGGACTGGAGCAAATTACAAACGATGTGTGGGACGATAATTATCCGCGTTATGTGAACAAAGGAAACCAGATCCTGTTTGCATCCAACAGGGTAAATGATACCATCAAAGAAGCTGATAATGCGAAATACGAATACAAGCAGAGTAAGTTCAACGATATTTTTATGTATGATGCGCAGAAAAAATCGAAAGTACTTTTGCGTGTAACCAACACTCCTGATATAAATGAAACTTATCCTGTAGATTATGAAAGTGGATATTTTGCTTACCTGAGCGAAAGTAATGGGATCAGGAACCGCTTTGTTGCCAAATGGGATAGCGTGATCTCTTATGTGGATACGGCTGAGCATTACCGCTATACATTCTACCCGAAAGCAATCAGCAACTATAAAAGAAATGTACTGGAGCAGGATATAAGCGCTAAAGGAAAAAAAATCGCGCAGGTGTTTTATATTAATGGAAGACAATACATGCATGTTGATCCCCTTGTTGAGGTAGCCAAAGCACCAAACATTGAATTACAAAATACGCATTACAGGAGAACACTTCTTTATTCGGTAAAACGTAAGAAAGATATTTCCTACGCTACGCCGGGAGCAGATTCCAGTGCTAATGGCAAAGTAGATGTAGACGGTTATGTATTCAAAAAAGAAGAAGGAAAAACTCCGGAAAATAAAGACGAAGCACCGGGAGATACTTTAAAGCCACAGCCTAAACTGCCTTCCGAATTCAGGCTTCCGCAACAACGAAATTATTATGTAAATTTTTCAGTCGATAATGTAGTTACTCAATTGGATAACTCGTTCCTGAATCAAACTTACCAGCGTTTTACCGGTTATTACATCAATCCGGGATTCAATGGCTTCTTTAAAGTAGGGATGAGCGACCTGTTTGAAGATTACCGGATCATTGGTGGTTTCAGAATTACTACTGCACTTAACACAGAAATGTTTGTGAGTATTGAGAACAGGAAAAAGCTACTCGACAAACAATTGATTCTTCATCGCCAGTCATTCTACAATATTAACTCAGCTGGAAATGCTTTACTGAAAATGAATACGCATGATGCCCAGTATAAGATCAGGTATCCATTTAATGAAGTGCTTGCGCTGAAAGGAACATTTACTTACCGTAACGACAGAAGAGTGTATACTGCTACGGATGATGCAACGCTTACCCAGAAAAATGAATACGATAATTATGTAGGCGCAAAAGCAGAATTGATATTTGATAATACAAAGAGTTTAGGGCTTAATCTTTATCGTGGAAATCGCTCTAAAGTATTTGCCGAGTACCTGAAACGTATTGACATAAAAGATCTGCAAAAAAGAAATGATTTGATTGTATTAGGATTTGATTTGAGAAATTACACCCGTATTCATCGTAATTTTATCTGGGCCAATAGGCTTGCCGGAAGTACTTCCTTGGGAACTGATCGTTTGATTTATTACCTGGGTGGCGTCGACAATTGGTTTGCTCCGAAATTCGACAACAACATTAATATTTTACATCCGGAACAATACCAGTTCCAGACCATAGCAACCAACATGCGCGGTTTCAAACAAAATGCACGTAATGGAAACAATTTTGTGGTGTTCAATTCAGAGCTGAGGTTCCCGATCTTTAATTACCTGATCAATCGCCCGATCCGTTCCGATTTCATCAACAACTTCCAGGTGATTGGTTTCACTGATGTGGGCATGGCATGGTATGGATGGAACCCTTACAGCGCGGAAAATACGGAGAACAAAACTTATGTATATGGTAACCCGGTGAATGTAGTACTGATTCAATACAAGCAACCGCTTATTGCAGGATATGGTATAGGTTTCCGTTCACGCTTGTTCGGTTATTTCTTCAGAGTGGATATTTCCAGGGGTATTGATAATAAAGAGAAGCAGGACAGACTTACATACCTTTCTTTCACAACCGATTTTTAAGCAATGCCAAACCTGCACAATCAAAAAAAGTTTACTATGAATGATATTATAGTCCTGCTATTGGTAGGTCTGGTTGCCGGCGCATTAAGCGGTTTGGTCGGAATTGGAGGAGGAATCGTAATTGTTCCTGTATTGGTTTATTTTCTAGGTTTCTCACAGCACCAGGCGCAAGGAACTACACTTTTTATGTTCCTGTTCCCGATAGGAATATTGGGTGTTTTAAATTATGCCAAAGCCGGGCATGTAGATTGGAAGGTTGCCGGTATCATAGCAATAACATTTGTGATAGGAAGTTATTTTGGATCGAAGTTCGCTATTAAACTCGACCAGCAAACCATTAAAAGAGTATTCGGTGCCATCATCATTATCCTTGGAACGAAAATGTTATTGGGCAAGTAATTTATGAATGACCTCAAAGACAAAATAAAATTATTAGCTGCAGCAAATTTTAACCGCGTAAAAGCGATCAGGGAATACCTGCATGCAAACCCCGAATTATCTTTTCAAGAATTTAAAACAGCTGATTATATAGCTGCTGAACTGGATAAGATAGGACTTACTTATACAAGAGGTGTCGCGGGTACTGGTATTGTTGGAATACTGGAAGGTAAAAACAAAGACAAGCGTGTTTTATTATTGCGTGCCGATATGGATGCATTACCTATTACCGAACAAAATAATGCTCCATACAAATCCTGTAATGAAGGAGTAATGCATGCCTGTGGACATGATGTGCACACTGCCTGTTCGCTGGGAGCTTTAATGATCCTGAATGAGTTGAAAGACGAGTGGGAGGGAAGCATTAAATTCATTTTTCAACCGGGAGAGGAGTTGCTGCCGGGCGGTGCCTCTGTAATGATAAAAGAAGGTGTACTCGAAAATCCAAAAGTAACTAATGCAATTGCACAACATGTATTCCCGAGCATGGAAACCGGAAAAGTTGGCTTCAGAAAAGGAATGTACATGGCAAGCACCGATGAAATTTATATTACGGTGAAAGGCAAAGGAGGTCATGCTGCAATGCCTGCAGATTATATCAATCCTTTATTAATTGCTTCTGAACTGATCATGCATTTGCATACTAACTTTATGCTGGAAAGGAAATATCAGCAGAATCAATTTAAAGATGCGCCAACTGTTTTGGCCTTTGGTAAAATTGAAGGATTGGGAGCAACCAATGTAATTCCTGAACAGGTAACCATTGCAGGAACATTCCGCACCATGGACGAAAAATGGAGAGAGGAAGTACATAAATTACTGGTGGTAATTGCTTATGAAATTGCTAAGAAATGGAATGCAGAAATAAATATACGTGTTGAAAAAGGTTATCCTTTTTTGGTGAACGATGAAAAGCTCACTGAATCCTGCACCCGGGCAGCTATAGAATACCTTGGTAAGGAAAATGTAGAAGAGCTTCCTTTACGTATGACTGCCGAAGATTTTGCTTTTTTCTCCCAACAGGTTCCGAGCTGTTTTTACCGGTTAGGAACAGGAAATAAAGAAAAAGGAATTACATCCGGAGTTCATACTCCGACTTTTGATATCGATCCTAAAGCACTGGAAACTGGAAGCGGACTGATGGCATGGTTAGTTGTCAGTGCTTGATTACTTAATGTTTTGTTATATTGAAATATTGGGTACAAAATAGTGTCAGTTCGAGCGCAGTCGAGAACGGCACCGGTAAATGTATATTCAGTTCTCGACTGCGCTCGAACTGACATTGTGCATAAAAAGCAAATTCCTTACAATAAAATATTACTTAAAAACATAATTCCCTTTGGCATCCACGCTCACCGAGAATTTGCTTTTATTTTTCTCGAACAGATCGTAACCCGTTTTTAAGTTTTTCCAGAAATTCATTAATTCTTTTGAATAAGAGGCTTCCAGTTTTTTCATATTCTCCTCTGTCATCTTGCATGGATAGGAATCAATTTTTACGTTATTACCCTGCGATTTGCTTTCCAGGCACAAAACATACAGTTCTTTTATTTTATCATCTGTAATAGGAATGCAGCCAATGGTTACGCAATTTCCATGAATCATAATGGCGCCGCCCAGTGGGCTTTTCCCTTTTTTTGCGTCAGATGCGTTCGGATAATTCACACGCATCGACAGGTAATAATTGCTGGTAGGATTAAACAGGTCGATGCTATAAAAACCTTCAGGCACCTGTCCGTCGCCTTCCTGCCTTTTTGGTCCCAGCTCACCCGATGTTTCACAAATATCATAATCCATAAGGTGTTTGTAGGTAGCATCCGATTTACTTTTTGCCCAGATTACCAGTTTCTTTTCTTGTTTAAAGGCCTGGATCAGGATCTCATAATTGGAGGTGTTAATGTTTTGAGCTTCCAGTTTCTTTTTGAGGCCGTCCCATTTTTCCGTATACGCGCCTTTTACCCTTTTGCTCTTCATTTGCGTGGTTTTCAAACTGGCCTGGGCGAATGTGTTAAAGGATATAAGTGTTAAAATTATTATTAAAGATCTTAACAGCGGGCGGTTGAATAAGTTTACCATAGAATTTGAAAGGGTTTCATTTATAGGATATTTTTGTAAAAGGTACTACCAATTTTAGTACCAATAAAAGTAATGAAAAAAGTTTTCTCTGTCTTAAAAAATAAATACCTGATCACCATTGTTGCATTGTTGACCTGGTTGATGTTTTTCGACAAGAATGATTTTTCTACGCAGTTGGAGTTGAGCAATAAGGTGAAAAAACTTCAAACGGAGCGTGAGTATTACATTAAAGCAATTGAGGACAATAAACGGGAAATCAAAGAACTTCAGACCGATTCCAACAACCTGGAGAAATTTGCCCGCGAAAACTACCTTTTCAAAAGGGATAACGAAGATGTATTTGTGATCGTAAACAAATAGCATGGATCTTGAAAAGTTCAGAAAGCAGTCACTTCAGTTAAAGGATCAGAACAAACAATTCCTTAAGTCCTTAAAAAGAAAAAATCCCCGGGACCTTGATAAGCTGTTTCATGAAGCCCATGAAGAAGCCTTTGAAGAGATCAATTGTCTCGACTGCGCCAATTGCTGTAAAACCACTTCGCCTATATTCAAGCAAAAAGATATTGAGAACGTAGCGAAGCATATTCGTTTATCGCCTTCCCAATTTATCGATAAGTACCTGCACCTGGATAAGGACAACGATTATGTACTGAACACAGCTCCCTGTCCTTTTTTGGACGGAGAGAATTATTGCCTGGTTTATGAATCACGTCCTACAGCATGCAGGGAGTATCCGCATACCGATCGTAAAAAAATGTACCAGTTGCTGGATCTCACTTACAATAACACGCTTGTTTGCCCTGCTGTACTTCATATTGTAGAGCAGTTAAGGAAAATTAAATAGGTTCTTGTTATAGGATTTTTACCGGAGCTTAATCTTTAGTACATTTGTTTTTCTTAGAAAAGTAATATGGCAAAGATCTTATTGGTAGACGATGAAAAAAGTATCCGCAAATCACTGCGCGAAATCCTTGAATTTGAAAAATATAAAATTGATGAAGCAGAAGATGGAATGACCGGCCTCTCCATGGCGTCTGCAGAAAACTATGACCTGATTCTTTGCGATATTAAAATGCCGAAGCTGGATGGCATGGAATTATTGAATAAATTGAATGAGCAGGAAATTGATTCGCCTATTGTAATGATGAGCGGGCATGGTAATATTGAAACAGCGGTTGAGGCTGTAAAAAAAGGCGCTTATGACTTTCTTGCAAAACCTATTGATCTGAATCGTTTGCTGGTAACCGTTCGTAATGCTATTGAACGTACCACACTTGTTACCGAAACAAAAGTATTAAAAAAGAAGGTCAACAAATCATATGAGATGATAGGCGATTCAAAACCTATCCAGCAGATAAAGGAAATGATTGATAAAGTAGCTCCTACAGAAGCACGCGTATTGATCACAGGAAGTAATGGAAGCGGAAAGGAACTGGTTGCACGCAGAATTCATGAAAACAGTGCAAGAGCAAACGGAGCTTTGGTTGAGGTAAATTGCGCTGCTATACCTTCCGAGCTTATCGAAAGTGAATTGTTCGGTCACGAAAAAGGAGCCTTTACCTCTGCTGTTGCAACCCGTAAAGGCAAATTTGAGCTTGCCGAAGGGGGAACACTTTTTATGGATGAGATTGGTGATATGAGTTTATCTGCCCAGGCCAAAGTATTGCGTGCCTTGCAGGAAAGCAAAATCACACGTGTTGGCGGTGACAAAGAGATCAAAGTGAATGTACGTATTTTAGCAGCAACCAATAAAGACCTTCAGAAAGAAATAGCGAACGGAAATTTCCGTGAAGATTTGTATCACCGGTTAAGTGTGATCGTATTACACGTGCCTTCGCTTAATGAAAGGTCAGATGATATTCCATTGTTAGCTGAACATTTCCTTACACAGATCTGCGCAGATTATGGGATGCCGAAGAAAACTCTCACCAAAGAAGCTATAAAAGCATTACAGGGAGTGAACTGGACCGGAAATATTCGTGAATTCAGGAATGTGATCGAACGCCTTGTTATTCTGTGTGATAAAACGATCACAGATAAGGATGTGAAGCAGTATACAGTGAAGTAATTGATCATTACTGATATTCACATTAAATGTGAAAAACAACTTCTTACTGGCATCAGTTTCTATATATTAATTGTATTAGCTCTGATTGTTTTACTAAAATCAATTTTATGAAAACAATCGCCACATTAATATGTCTCCTTGCCTTTGTATTAAAAGGGCGCAGCCAGGATATACTATCTTCTTCTATAAGCATTGAAACGTGTATGGATAGCATCGACTGCTATTCAGGAAATAATTCGGGAATTCTTTTCTACGATGAAACAAAATCAGCATTGTATTTGCGCGTTAATTTTAATGATGAAAAGGATTCTATTATTCAATGGTATAAAGGTTTACCTGAAGATAATCTCTATTTCAAAGTGGTAGTTCCTCCTGACTTTTTTAAGAATACCGCGCTTTATGACAAAAAAGTAATTCCCTTGACAGGTCTTATTTTTTATAATGGTTACTGGCAACCGCAAAAAGTTGATGTAGGATTGTTTGTTACTGAAAGCAGTAACCTGGTAATTGATACCAAAACAGATCCCTACCAGTTTTTTAAGATAAATTTTGCATTTACGTTATTGCTTTCCGAGTTTGAAGAGTTTCATGCGGTTACAGAATATCATGAAATTATCTCGGTAGGGCTTTCATCCGGAAGGATAAATGAATTAAAGCCAGGAATGGAGCCTTTGCTGGGTGCTGCTTACAATCACGAGTGAAAATTTTAAATTCGGATACCTATTACAAGAATATCATCAACCTGTTCCAGGTCATCTTTCCAATGGTTAAAGGCCTGTTGTAGCTGTCTCTTTTGTTCGGGCATTGGCAGGTGAGCGTTTTTTATAAGTAATTCTTCAAATTGTTTATACATAAACTTTTTACCCCGCCCGACTGAACCATCGTTCGGGCGGGCTCTCGGCCCACCAAATTGATCGGCATAACCATCAGTGAATGTATAAATGCAATCGTTGTTTTTCAAAGCTACTTCATGCTGGGTAAATTGATCGCTTACCTTGTGTGAAATTCCAATGGGTTGTTTGTCCGGTTTTAGCTCAGTCAGTGTTTTATCTCTCACGAGGTAAACCGAATTATTGGCAGCTCCAAAAGTGAGCTTATTTTCTTCCAGGTCAAACTTACAAATGGAGATGTCCATTCCATCCTGGTTCTCTCCGGCATTTCCTTTTTGTTTAAGAGCTGAAATAATCTTTATGCGTAAAAGATCTAAAATATCTGCCGGATCAGTAACTTTTTTTTCGTTTACAATTTCTGTTAGCAGCGACGAACCCAGCATACTCATAAATCCGCCCGGTACGCCATGGCCAGTACAATCGCTTGTGGCGAGTATGATTTTTTTTCTGCCGGCTTCTCTTATTGGTAAAAGCCAGTAAAAATCACCGCTTACAATGTCCTTGGGCTTAAAGAAAATAAAATGGTCCCTGAAACAGGATCCAAATTCTTCTTCGGTTGGAAGTATTGCCTGTTGAATACGTTGGGCGTAATTTATACTGTCTTTAATGTTTTTATGTTGTTCTTCAATCTCCTTGTTCTTGATCAATAAGGCAATTTCAGACTTTTGTTTGGTTTTATAACGGGTGTAAAATAACCATGATACGGCAATGATAAAAAGTAATGCAACGATGGAAACTACCTGGTAAGTAGTTTTGCGGTGTTCTTTCAATGCATTTTCTGTTTTTAGAAGTTGTATTTCTTTTTCGTTTACTTCCTTTATGTAGCCGGTTCTTAACTCACTGAATTTATTAGAGTTTTCCCTGGTATAAACACTGTCCTTGAGATCAGCATATTTTTTTAGGTACATATGCGCCTCTTCAAAGCGTTTTAATTTTACACATGTATTCGCTAATCCTGTGTATGCATCAAGGAAATCCAGGAAGCTACCACTATTACCAAATGCTTTTAGAGCAGAATCGTATTGCGCAAAACTTTTTTGATAATCTCCCGCTCTATAATACAAATCTCCCTTGTTATTCATTACCATAAATACCGAAACCTCGTTGTCTTCTTTTTCATACGCCCATTTGGCTTTGTCCAGGTAATAAAGCGCCTTTTCGAAATCGTTATTTTCAGTATAAAGTATCCCGATATTGTTGCAGTTTAGAGCAATACCATCGAGGTCGTTTTGCGATTCATAGATCTTTAATGCTTTTTCACAATAATATAAAACGCTGTCTTTTTCCGTAATATTATCATAGAAAAGTGCCAGGTTGCTGTATAATCCTGCAACAGAATTACTGTCCTTATTCTCACGTGCAATCCCGATACTTCTTAGATAACAGTTTTTACCCAGATCATCGTCTCCTTTTTCTGTATACAGGTTACCGAGATTCATCAGGGCCGAAAGTATATCATCCTTGATCCCGCTTTTTTCTGCCAGTTTCAGGCACTTTAAACCACAATCGAGCGAACGTGCATAATCACCTTTGTCTTTATAGCTAATGCCGAGATTGTTGTACAGGAAATAAAGGAATTCATATTTCTTTAATTTTTCGGCAAGAGGTAATGCCTGTTCCATGTAATAGATATTCGCAACTACATCGTTGTCGAATTTTT
Source organism: Bacteroidia bacterium (assembly GCA_036405375.1). Classification (GTDB taxonomy): domain Bacteria; phylum Bacteroidota; class Bacteroidia; order B-17B0; family Aurantibacillaceae; genus JADJDM01. Next base: position 9,519 of record DASWXS010000385.1, on the reverse strand, counting down.
CTGAGGCGAGATGATCGAGTGTTCTCACTTTTACACTATCATGAACGGGCAGGTTCAATATACTGTCGCAGATACGCACATAGCTCTGAGCTTTAAACTCAAAGGCAAAGAAGACCAGGAGGATCAGTGCAAATCCGGTTTTGAAAAGGGTACTGCGCATTTCTTCCTTAAAGATGCGTAAAAAAAGGCAATAAAAAAACTCCTCTGGATTACCCGGAAGAGTTTTGGAATATAGATAAAAAAAATAGCCTGTTATAAATAAAGTTGGATGTAGATAATGGTGTCAGTTCGAGCGTAGTCGAGAACTGGAATTATAACATCTCGAATACGCTCGATGTGACGTTTCGGAAGGAATAATTTATTCCACTTTTCCCTACAATAGAACATGAAAAAATTACTCTACTACGGTGATACCGTTTGCCATAATCTTGATCTCTTTTTTCGGTTGGGTAATGGCATCGATTTCAGCTTGCGATTTTTTAGCGTCTTCTGCATAGTGTTTTAGCTCGGCAACAGAAGTAGTTTTAAAAAATGCGTCACCATCAACAACAACCATTTTTCCTGCAATAGCCGTCGGAACGAAAAATGCGTAATCTTTCATTTTGATGAAAGCAGTTGTACTATCGTTGATTGCCAGGGTCATCCAGCAGCCTTTTGCAGCACATGACGCCACTGCTTTCCCTTTGAACTTAGCGACTATCGTATCTTTTTTTGCAAGTTGCCCCGGAATTTCAGAAGCATTGATAGCACCTGTTACATCTACTTTTGCACCATAAGTATCGCCTTTGTTTGCTTTACCTTTTGGAGGCTGTGCGTTTAATGTGATAGCTGAAGTGATCAGTGTTAGAATTAATAGTACTTTTTTCATTTTTGTTTATTTAATGTGTTTTTTAATGTTCTCCACACGAACTGACAACAAGCATGCCATTCAATAGTAGCCAATTGTCAGGTCGAGCGGAGTCGAGACCTAATCTGCCTGTAAAAACGGATACCTGTAGTCAGTTGGAGGAACAAGCGTTTCTTTAATGGTGCGAGGAGAAACCCAACGTAATAAATTAATTTTAGCACCTGCCTTGTCATTGGTTCCTGAACCTCTCGCACCGCCAAATGGTTGTTGTCCTACAACTGCACCTGTTGGTTTATCGTTGATGTAAAAGTTTCCTGCGCTGTTTACTAATTTCTTAGTTGCCAGTTCAATTGCGTATCTGTCCTGTGCGAGAATTGCCCCGGTTAATGCATAAATAGAAGTACTGTCAACCAGTTCGCACGTTTCTTCGAATTTATCTTCATCGTAAACATACAAAGTAAGTACCGGACCGAATAACTCTTCGCACATGGTTACATACTTCGGATCTTTTGCCTGTATGATCGTTGGCTCAATGAAATAACCTTTACTCTTATCATAATTTCCACCGGCAATTACTTCAGCGTCTGATGCTTTTTTTGCTCCATCAATATAGGATGCAAGTTTGTCAAATGATTTCTCATCAATAACTGCGTTAATGAAATTGGTGAAATCTTCAGTTGGTCCTATTTTCATCGACTTCAGATCAGCCAGTACATATTCTTTTACTTCTGCCCAAAGATTAGACGGAATGTAAGCACGTGATGCAGCCGAACATTTTTGCCCCTGGTATTCAAATGCGCCCCTGCTGATGGCAACAGCCAATGATTTTGCATCTGCCGACTTATGAGCAAGGATAAAATCCTTTCCGCCTGTTTCACCTACAATGCGTGGATATGATTTGTATTTGTGAATATTGTTACCGATTGTTTGCCAGATGTTCTGAAATACTTCAGTACTTCCGGTAAAATGAATACCTGCAAAATCCCTGTGATTAAAAATCACTTCAGCAGCATCAGGTCCGCTTGGGTAGATCAGGTTGATTACGCCATCGGGAACTCCAGCTTTTTTGAAAATTTCCATTAATACGTTTGCACTGTATACCTGCGTGTTGCTTGGCTTCCAAACCACCACATTACCCATCATAGCGCAGCTGGTTGGTAAATTACCTGCAATAGCTGTAAAGTTGAAAGGAGTTAAGGCGTAAATGAATCCCTCAAGCGGTCTCCACTCCAAACGGTTCCACATGCCTGGTGCACTTTCCGGCTGGTCAGCGTAAATCTCCGTCATGTATTTTACATTGTAACGTAAGAAATCAATGATCTCACATGCACTGTCGATCTCAGCCTGGAAAGCATTTTTACTTTGCCCCAGCATAGTAGCAGCATTTAGTTTTGCGCGGTACGGACCGGCGATCAATTCCGCAGCTTTTAAGAAAATAGAAGCCCTGTGTTCCCAGCTCAATGCAGCCCATTTGGTTTTTGCGGCAAGAGCAGCATCAATAGCCTGCTGAACATGTGCTTTATCACTTTTATGAAAATGACCTAATGTGTGTTTGTGATCGTGTGGAGGAGCCAAACGGGTTTTGTTACCGCTGCGAACTTCTTCAGCACCGATGTACATCGGAATATCCAGTTCTTTGCTTCTGAGCTCTTTCAGCATTGCCTGTAATTCTTTACGTTCAGGGCTTCCTGCTGCATACGATTTTACCGGTTCGTTGTGCGGAACGGGTACTTTGTAAATTCCTTTTGGCATAGTATAATGATGTTTTAAATTCTTGAAAAGAAAGCGCTAATTTACTAAATTTACTGTGTGCTTAAAAGAGATAAACAAGGGATTTTTAGGGTTCTCAGCCTTTTGGCTGTTTTTATGATTTTTTCATCAGGAATAATGGCAAAATCTATTGATTCTGTGTACGTTTACCTGTTTCCGGGACAAGGGTCGGATGAACGGATTTTTGAAGAAATCAAGCTGGAACCGCATTACAGGATCATTAATGTAGTTTACCCAGTACCAGAGGCTAATACCAGCCTTAAGGATTTTGCCCTACAGATTGGTAAACAGGTCGACACCAGTCGCAGGTATATTTTTATTGGTGTTTCCCTGGGTGGGATGATCTCTTCCGAACTGGCTGAAATGATGAAGCCTGAAAAGGTTATTATTATTTCCAGCGCCAAATGCAGGGATGAATTGCCGCTTCGCTATAAATTCCAGAAAAAGATACCGGTGTATAAATTGGTTCCTAAAGCAATGATAAAAATGGGAGCGCAGATACTTCAACCCATTGTAGAACCCGATCGCAAAAAGAATAAAGATACATTTAAAAGCATGTTGGGTAAAAAGGATAAGCTATACCTGAAACGTACAGTTGGGATGATCATTAACTGGGAAAAGAAAACGTATAACAATAAGATCATACACATTCACGGAACAAATGACCATACTTTGCCTTATAGAAAAGTGAAAGCGAATTATAAAGTAAATAAAGGTTCGCATATGATGACGCTTACCAAAGGCCAGGAAATTAATTTACTTATCAATAAAATCCTTCAAAATGAAATTTGAAGAACTACAAAAACTGGCGCTGGCTTTGCCCGATGCAACCGAAGAGCCTCACTTCGAAAAGAGTTCTTTTCGTATAAAGAAAAAGATCTTTGCAACTTATGATGCCAAAAAGGATTTGGTGTGCGTGAAGTTTACCGAAATGGACCAATCGCTTTTTGCTTACGATCCAACCGTTATTTACCCGGTTCCTAATACCTGGGGCAAACAGGGATGGACCTTAATTGATTTGAAAAAAGTAAAGAAAACAGTGCTGAAAGATGCGCTGGAAGCCGCATATAATAATGTCGCAAAAAAATAATACTCACCACTAAGTTCACTAAGGTAACACTAAATCACCCAAAACAAGCAGCTCTCAAGGCCTGCATGTATTTCAGACCTTTTTCGCGGGCAAGATTTACATTTCTTACCGGAATGGATTCAGGGTCTTTATAAGCTCTCAATGCTTTTTCTACACTTTCTTCCCTTAGTAAATGAAGCATAGGGTAAGGCGACCGGTTGGTGTAATTGGCAGGATCATTTTCCCCTGATCCTTCGAAACAATAACCAGGGTGAAAAGTGGCTACCTGGTAAATTCCTTCACTGTCTTGTAGTTTAATAAGTTGCTGTGCGGCTTCTACTAAATCAAGATACTCGTCGAAATCACTGAAACTATTAGGAAATATAATAAAGCTGGTTTCAATTTCATCATCATTATCGAGCACATGTAATTCCTGGGCAAGGATCTCCAGGCTTTTTTGCAGGTCTGTATTTTCTGCAACCGTATAATGAATGGTTTTTTGCAGCAATGCTTTCGCAGCAAAGGGACAAAAATTAAGATCTACTACAACGGATTTTATCCAGTTTTGGGTATGTTGTATGATTGTTTCTTGTTCCATGTTTCTAATTAGTGTCAGTTCGAGCGTAGTCGAGAACGGCACTTAGCATTGTTTTCAATATGTTCTCGACTACGCTCGAACTGACATTCCACTTTTAAAAATAATCCTGCAACAACTCAAAGTATACCTCATTCCAGCCTTCCACAATATCATCATATGCTTCATCAGGGATATTGGTATGCTTTAACTCTACGGATGTTCCCTCTTTATGCTCATGAAGTTTAATAGTAACAATGGAAGGAGGCTCCTGGTCACCGAAATACCATTGCTGAACTATTTTTTTGTTCTCTTCAAACTCCAGGTTTTTACCTTCAATAGAGCCATCCAGTATAGAGAACTCACTCCCGGGCTCAGTGCTCATAATAGCTTTTTCACTTGTCCAGAGTTCAATGGTAAACGGGTTGGTTAAGGCAATATATACTTCTTCGGGTGGGCCGTTTAGTATGTAATATTTTTTATAGTCTTTCATTATTTTACGCTCATTAATTTTTTGATTTCCGGAACCGGCGCTGAACCATAACTAAGGAATTTCTCGTGGAATTTTTTCAGATCAAATGTATTGCCCTGTTCTTTCTTCAGCTGTTGTCTGAAATCATAGATCTCAGTAAATCCTGTAAAGTAAGAGCAAAGCTGCACTTGTGTTAGCGTAGCACGTTTCCATTTTCCCTCTGCTTCCGCTTTTTCCTGGAATGCTTCATTCATCAATAAATTCAATCCTTCCTCTTTACTCATATTAAGATTATGAATGGAATAATCCAATATGGTATTGCAAACAACACGCATATGCCATTTGTTATACATCAGCCACATTTCGTCAGCTTCCTCTTTCCCGTTCAATTCCGTATTTTTATCCCAGCCTTCTTCCAGCATCATTTTTTCTGTATACACTGCCCAGCCCTCTATCATAGCCCCATTCCCGAAAATGGCTTTTACCAGGCTAGGCGATTGATTCTTATAAACCAATTGCGCATAATGTCCCGGAATAGCTTCGTGGATATTAAGGATCTGTAAAATGTATTTGTTGTATTCTCTTAAAAAACTTTCAGCATCTTCAGGAGAGTATGCTGCCAGTGAACCTACATTGTAAAAAGTATCTCCTTCTTTATCGTAAGGACCGGGCGCTGAAATGGAAGCACCTGCAACACCTGCCATCCACTCAGGTTCTTTGCGAACTACCAATGGTTTTGTAGGATCCATATAAAGCAGGTTTTTGTCTTTTACAAATTTGGTAAGGATCGGAATTTGCCTTTCGATCTCCGTTTGGAATTTATCGCGGCTTACATGCGTTTTTGCGATCTCACCAATCAGCGCTTTAATGGCTTCATTTTCATTGGCAGGCATTGCAGCATTCTTCATGTACTTTGGCCAGAGTTTTTTAGTTAGTACTGCCATGTCTTTTAATAATTCAGCTTTTCTTTTTAATGCTTTCTGATAAATTTCATCTGCAGAATAGGATGACTGAATGTCCGATTTGAATTTTTCAGCATACAGTTCTTTGCCAATCCTGAAACTCCGTGTTGCCTTGTTTTCTTTCAATAATCCTTCCAGGAAAGAAACAAAACCATTGATGTGAGTAACCGCGATTTTGAGGTCAGCTAAATATTTGTCCTGTTCATGTGCGCCGAAATTTCCTTTGTTGATGCTATCAGCAACAGATGTTTCGAAAAAGCCAATAGTTCCTTTTAGTTGCATCACCGCTAATTCAGTATGCTCTTTGGTTGGATTTTTAATGTTGTTTTTTGCTGCGGTATAATATGCTTCTAATTTGGAAAGTTTCTGCATTACCGTTTGCACTTTCGTTTCCAGCTTTTCTTTTTTGTTGTCGAGAATTTCAGAAACTGAACCGCCGATATTGTATTGAGAAGGATCCCATTCATGGCTTTTGAAAGTGTTTATCGACCATGGGGTAGAAGTGAGCGTACTTATGATCAAAGCCTTGTCGGTTTTATTGTTTTCGTTCAGGCTGGCATCCTCAAAAGTGTTTAATGAATCGGTATATTGTTTTACCCATGCCAGCTCTTTTGCACGCGAAGCATCGTCAGGGATCACTAAAACAGAATCGTATTTATGATAGCCTGATCCTGTTGCCCAGCCCGGGTACATTTTCCACAGCTCTTCCATAAAACGCTCTTTGAATGCATCGAAAGCTGCATCTTTGGATGCCACAGTATTGTCAGTAGAATTGTTTTCAGTTTTATTACCGCAGGAAAATAGTCCTAAACATAATAGCGCCGCAAATAACTTTTTCATAGTTTATGAATTGATAAACAAATGTAAGGTTTATTGACTAATATTGCTTTGTAAGAATCCCTTAATATGAAGTACTTTTTATTAGCATCTGTATTGGGTTTAGCAACGGCAAATTCGCTTGCACAAACGGTAAAGTATCCACCAACAAAAAGCGTGGAGCATACTGACGAATATTTTGAAGTGAAGATCCAGGATCCATACCGCTGGTTGGAAGATGACAATAGCGACGAAACCAAAGCATGGGTAAATGAAGAGAATAAAGTAACATTTGCTTACCTTGATAAAATCCCGTTTCGTAATGCGGTAAAAAAACGCTTAACCACTATCTGGAATTTCGAAAAGCGCTCTGCTCCATTTAAAAAAGCCGGCTTGTTATTTTATTATAAGAATAACGGAATCCAGAATCAGAGCGTGTTATACGTTAAGGATCCAAAAACAGGAAAAGAAAGAGTGTTGCTCGACCCCAATAAAATGGCGGAAGACGGAACTGTTTCTATTGGCTCAGTTGCTGTTTCCAAAAGTGGGAAATACCTGGCTTATACTTATTCAAAGGCAGGTTCTGACTGGAGCAAGATCCGCATTATATTGGTGCATGATGGTAAAGTAATGCATGATGAGCTGGATTGGATAAAATTTTCGGGGATCGATTGGAAAGGTGATGAAGGTTTTTATTACAGCAGGTATGATGAGCCGGCAAAAGGTAAAGAATTGAGTGGAAAGAATGAATATCAGAAAGTAGTGTTTCACAAATTAGGAGCCTCTCAAAAAGATGATGAACTCGTATACAACGATCCGAATTTCCCGACACGAGGATTTTATGCCAGCTTATCGGATGATGAAAAATACCTGGTAATAAGTGGAACGGAATCCACTTCCGGAAATTCCTTGACCCTTAAAGATCTTACCAATCCTGATCGTAAGTTAATTCGTTTGTCAGAAGTTTTTTTCTTTGACCATACAGTATTGGATATTAAAGATGACAAAGCCTTTATTCTTACCAATTATAAAGCATCCAATAAAAGAGTTATCGCTGTTGATTTAAATGATCCAAGTATGGAGAAGGCTGTGGATATAATTCCGGAAACAAAAGACCTGTTAGAATCAGTTACTATTGCCGACGACAAATTAATCCTTAATTACCTGCATGATGTGTCTTCGAAAATTGAAGTGCGTGATATGAAAGGTGCTTTGCTTTATGAAATGAAATTACCCGGAATTGGTAAAGTAAACAGCATTAGTTTTGAAAAGAAAGACACTGCAGGTTATCTGGATTTTTCAACTTTTACAGCGCCTACTGCAATCTATAAGTATAACGTTCGTACAAATAAGCTGAAATTGTTTTTCAAAGCGAAAACTAGTTTTAAATCTGAAAACTATGAAACCAAACAGGTATTTTATACCAGTAAAGACGGTACAAAAATTCCTATGTTCATTACGGCAAAGAAAGGTTTGAAACTGGATGGAACTAACCCTTGCTTTCTTTTTGGCTATGGCGGTTTTAATGTGTGTTATACGCCTGAGTTCAGGATCGATCGTTGCCTGTTCCTGGAGCAGGGAGGTGTGTATTGTGTTCCTGGCTTAAGAGGTGGAAGTGAATACGGAGAAGAGTGGCACAAAGGAGGAACTATTTTTAATAAGCAGAATGTATTTGATGATTTTATTGCAGCAGCAGAATATCTCTGTGAGCAGAAATACACCAATAAAGAAAAATTAGCTATTCATGGCCGCTCCAATGGAGGATTATTAATTGGTGCTGTTATGACACAACGACCTGATCTTTGTAAAGTGGCGATTCCAACTGTTGGTGTATTGGATATGCTGCGCTATCATAAATTTACCATTGGCTGGGCATGGGCAACAGATTATGGTACCAGCGATGACAAAAAACAATTTGAAAACCTGCGTAAATATTCTCCGCTTCATAATGTGAAAAAAGTGAACTATCCCGCAACGCTTATTACCACTGGCGATCATGATGACCGTGTTGTGCCTGCACACTCATTTAAATTTGCAGCTACCTTGCAGGAAAAAAACACATCTGATGAACCTATCCTGATCAGGATTGACACCAATGCCGGGCACGGTGCGGGTAAGCCAACTTCCAAGCAGATAGATGAATATTCGGACATGTGGAGTTTTGTATTCTATAATTTAGGAATGAAACCAAAATATTAGAAAAAAACATACGGGTGGATGCTTAAAATTCATTAAACTTGTTGTGCAATTTTAATTGACCTCAAAATGAAAAATGTAAACGCCCAGGCTGACGTTGTACTGATTGGTGCAGGTATCATGAGTGCGACTATTGGTGTAATGTTGAAAGAATTTCAACCCAACCTTAAAATTATTGTAATTGAACGTTTGGATAAGATCGGGGCGGAAAGCTCTGATGCAATGAATAATGCAGGGACAGGACATTCTGCTTTCTGTGAGTTGAATTATACTCCTGAAAAACCGGATGGCAGCGTTGATATTTCCAAAGCATTGAAGATCGCTTCCATGTTTGAAGCATCCAAAGAGTTCTGGGCCTACCTTGTTGAACATAAAAAAATCACAACTCCCGGTGTATTCATTAATTCTGTCCCGCATATGAGTTTGGTGTGGGGGGCAGACAATGTGTTTTATTTGAAAAAACGTTTCGACGCTATGTCGAAACATAAATTATTTGAGGGAATGGTATACACCAATAAATGGGGACAAATCGAGAAATGGATCCCGCTTATGATGGAAGGAAGAGACCCGGGAATTGAAGTTGCAGCAACGCGTATGGAAATTGGAACGGATGTAAACTTTGGAGAGCTTACACGTGCTATGTTCAACTATCTTGCATCACTGGATGGAGTTGAGCTATACCTGAACCATGAAGTGCGCGACCTGGAAAGAGAAAAAGAAGGAGAGCATAAATGGAACCTTACCATCCATGATATGATAGCGCATGATAAACATCAGCACATTCATGCAGATTTTGTATTTATCGGTGCGGGC
>DASWXS010000384.1:0-2315 GCA_036405375.1 Bacteroidia bacterium | reverse complement strand
GAAGTTACCATTCCTAATAATTAGCGGCTATGCAAACTAATATCCATACATCCCGGCTGAGCCTGAGCGCACTCGGATTGCATGATTCCTCTTTTATAATGGAACTGGTGAATACCGATGGCTGGAAACAATTTATTGGTGAACGCAATGTGAATTCAATAACCGATTCTGAAAAGTACATTCAGAAAATCCTTGATTCGAAAACTGTTCAGTATTGGGTAGTGAGGCTGAAGGAAACAAACACTTCTATTGGTATTGTTACTTTGATCAAAAGAGATTATCTCGATCATCACGATATAGGTTTTGCTTTTTTGCCCGGGTATGGAAAAGCAGGCTATGCTTTGGAAGCGGCAACTACTGTACTTGAAATGCTGATGGAATTACCGCAATATCAAGTTATACACGCTACCACACTCCCGGATAATGTACGTTCCATAACCTTGCTGGAAAAGCTGGGCTTGAAATTAGAGAAGAAGATTGAAGTGGAAAAGGAGCTTTTGTTGTTATATACCATTACAAAATAATTTTATCGTTCAATAATATAAAACTGTCGATCTGATTCAGGTCCACGGCTTTTTAGTACGAAACAACTTCACGTATTCAGTAAATTTGCCTGTATTATTTTATCAGCTAATATCATGTTGGAGGCCGCTATTGAAACTGTTGGAGATATTCTGACCAATTTACTTATCAAAATTCCCGGATCATGCATTCGATCCGTTATTATCCGCAAAAAGAACTTTAAAGGCTACATGCAGGAAAACTGGGAAAATAACTTTATCCCGGTATTTACCACATTGGGAGTGTTGGTGTTGATTGTGAATATGTACCGCAGTTCGCAACCTTAAAAAATTCATCGTGAAATAATTCCCGACCATCGATTCATTTCCGTTCGCTGGCTTTTTTTTGTGCAAATAATATTTCTGTATGGTAATTTAGCTTAACTAATAAAAACAGTAGTATAATGTTGGATTATCTTGTTGAAATTGTGAAGGAGTTTTTAGGTTATTTTTTTGTTCGCTACCCCGGCGCATCTATACGTTATGTTGTATCAGGTAAAAAAGGATTTATAGAATATGTGGAAGATGATATCGAATACAATATTCTTACGGTTTTATCCTCAGTAACCGTGTTTGTAATGATAATGCTGCTTTATCGCATTATGCTTTTGGTTTAAAGTGAAAAGCCCTTCTTTACACACACCTCTCTTTTAGTTAAAAATATCTCATTTTCAGACCAAAAAACCGAAAAATATCTTTATTTTCGCCAAACAAATTTTTTGAAATGAACTACGATATTATTGTTATAGGAAGTGGTCCTGGTGGTTATGTTACTGCTATCCGCGCTTCACAATTAGGTTTTAAAGTGGCTGTTGTTGAGAAAGAAAGCCTTGGTGGAATCTGTCTTAACTGGGGATGTATCCCGACCAAAGCGCTTTTAAAAAGTGCCCAGGTGTTCGAATACCTGAACCATGCCAAAGAGTATGGCATTGCTGCTGATAACATTAAAGCTGATTTCGGTGCAGTTGTAAAACGTAGCCGTGATGTAGCTGACGGAATGAGCAAAGGTGTTCAATTCCTGATGAAAAAGAACAAGATCGAAGTGATCAATGGTTTTGCTACAGTGAAGCCGGGAAAAAAAGTAGAAGTAAAAGCTGCTGATGGTAAATCAACTACCTATGAGGCTAAACATATTATCATTGCAACAGGTGCACGTTCACGTGTTCTTCCAAACCTTCCACAGGACGGTAAAAAAATTATCGGTTACCGTGAGGCTTTAGCAATGCAGAAATTACCAAAGTCAATGGTAGTAGTAGGTTCAGGCGCGATAGGAGTAGAGTTTGCTTACTTCTATGCAACCATGGGAACCAAAGTTACTGTTGTTGAGTTCATGCCAAACATTGTTCCTGTTGAAGATGAAGACGTTTCTAAACAATTAGAGAAGTCATTCAAGAAAATGGGAATTGAGGTGATGACCAATGCAAGCGTAGAAAGTGTTGATACAAAAGGAACAGATTGCAAGGTGAAGATCAAAACACAGTCAGGCGAAACTACTATCGACGCTGAAGTTGTTCTTTCTGCAGTTGGTATCGTTTCAAACATCGAAGGAATCGGTTTGGAAGAAGTGGGCATCGCTACTGATAAAGGCAAGATCCTTACAGATAAATATTACGCTACCAACGTACCGGGTTATTATGCAATCGGTGACGTTTCTCCGGGACAAGCACTGGCACACGTTGCAAGTGCTGAAGGTATTACCTGTGTGGAGAAAATCGCTGGTACTCATGTTGAAACAATCGATTACAACAATATCCC
>DASWXS010000383.1:0-6605 GCA_036405375.1 Bacteroidia bacterium | reverse complement strand
CAACGTTGGCATTAAATGTAAACCCTGATTCGGCAAAATTACGTGCGGCATCCTTTTTTTGTTGCTGGGTAAAATTATTTCCTCCACCGGTAAAATCTTTCACTACACCACGCAACTCACTTTTGCTAAGTGCATCCGAATAAATAGAAGAAGTAACCTCCGCATATCCCATTGCAAACTTCTTCTTCGAAAATTTCCAGTCCCAGCCAAGATTAGCAGGATTTATCCCCGTTGCCTGGTAATCGGTAGCAAAGGTGGTTGCCCCACCGTGACCTGTATTACAAAATGAACTGGATTCGAACTGGGCAGAAACATAATTGTTCAATAGAATGAATGAACATACAAGTAGGATGATTTTCTTCATAAGGGTAATTTCTATGGTAAATGTAGGGAATTCTTCAGAAAATAAAAAAGGCAGCCCCCTTCGACTATGCTCAGGATTGACTGCCTTTTAAAATTAAATAAGGAATATTATTTTGTAATACTCGTACGAAGAGCTGAAATTTTATCGCTGATCGATTTGAATTTGGTATCGTCAAGATCTTTAGGGTCTTTAATAACCTCCAGTTCTGCCTGGATTTTTGTTAACTCATCAATTAACATCTTGTCTTCTTTTTTGTCTTTGAAAGAGCTTAACAAATCAATGATGTTCTTAATGTAAAAACGTTGATCCCATAAATGAGAATGAATTTTAGCTTTTTGTGCTGCGTCTTTCTCATCCTTATCAATAGCACAAATGATATGAAGCGCTTCGATCCAGCTTCCAACAAATACATGCGTAGCTGTTTGAACGCGGTCGTTTGTTCTCAGGTAAGAATCGCCTTTTACATAGATATCATCAATTAGAGTCAATAAAGAATCCTTGTTGCTCACATTATCCTCAGCACGTTTTCCAACCATCTGGTCGAAAGCCGCTTTCAAACCTAAAGCATCAGCTTCAGACATCGAAGTTTTAAGATATTTCATTACGTCTGCACCCTGGCCGTTTGCAATTGCGTACGACATATCCAGGTTGTAAACACCAAGATTAATTGATTTAGCGAAATCAGTTGAATACGATTTTACTTTGTTCACATCATGAAGGATTGCGCTGTTATATGGCAATCCGTACGATGAAAAATCGTTGATCACCTGAACCGGCGAAGGGATATTTGCCACAGCAAAATCAAATTTAAATTTCACCTCTTCACTCACAGTTACCGGTGTAGTATCAACTGCCGTTGCAGTAGAATCGGTTACGGGTTGTTCTTCAACAGTTTTTTCTCCTCCGCAGGAAATCATTACCACAGGTAAAGTAGCTGCAAGGGCAATTTTCAGAAATGTACTTTTCATATACAGGTTTTTTGGTTTTTTTGATTATTGGTTCAACTGAGCCTGATCTTTCGAAATAGATGATTGAAACAGGGCTGTTCCAGTAAAGTTGTTTGTTTTCAGACGTGCAAATATACTCATACTTAGGTAAATACAAAATAAAATTAAAGCCCGTTAAACCTTGGTCAAATTATTGCATCTTAGTATCAGATAAGCAGTTATGGCTGAGCTGAATGATGAGGAAATACTGAAATTGTTTTCTGTGGAAAGTACCCGGGAATCGGCATTTTCTATGCTGGTAAATAAATACCAGCGTAAACTTTATTGGCACATCCGTAAAATGGTGATTGATCATGATGATACGGATGATGTATTACAAAATACCTTTATCAAAACCTGGAAAGGCCTGGATGGCTTTAAAAATGAGTCGGCTTTGTTTACCTGGTTGTACCGTATTGCCACAAATGAAGCACTTACTTTTTTAAGAAAGAAACAGAAAGAGAACACACAGTCCATTCACCCGATCGAATACCAGTTGAGCAAATCCCTGGAGAGTGACAATTATTTTAAAGGAGACCAGATTCAGTTAAAACTGCAACAGGCAATACTTTCACTACCCGAAAAACAAAGGATTGTGTTTAATCTCAGGTATTATGAAGAAATGCCATACGAAGAAATGTCGCTTGTGCTGGATACATCGGTTGGAGCACTGAAGGCATCTTATCATCATGCAGCAAAAAAAGTGGAAGAATTTTTACTGGCTAATTAAACCTTGTACGATAAAAGTAATCAAACAAACGTGAACAACGATAATAACATAAACGACCTGAATAAAGATCCTGGAAAAGGGTTTGGAGTACCGGAGGGTTATTTCGAATCATTTAATTCCAGGCTAATGGCAAGGATACAGATGGAGGAAGAATTGAAAGCGTATCCTAATTTATCGGCCCTGGAAAAGAAGAATTGTTTTGAGGTTCCGGAAAACTATTTTGAGACCAGGAATTTTGTGCAGGCTGCATTAAATGCGGAGGATGAAAAAGAAGCGGTTGTTGTACGTCTTTCGGCTTATATCCGGAAATACGGACTTTCTATAGCGGCTATGTTGATCATAGTATTAGGAACAGCCATATATTTTAAGGCTTACAATAAAACAGAAGTTAAAGTAACAGATTGCGCGGAACTGGCTTGTTTGTCGAAGGAAGATATTACCAGTAGCAGGTACTTTGAACAGATAAGCATCGATGAACTGGAGACGGTAGCAAGCACTACAATGTTGGATTCAATAGGAACACAAATGAATAAGGAAATCCTGGATGAGATCATGGCTGATCCGGATGCGATGAATATTACCGACGAAGATTTAGGAATTTAAAACGAAGAAAAATGAAAGCAATAATCACATCAATTATTTTACTATTGAGTATTGGAACAGCAATGGCACAACGTCCGGGTTCTGCCCCGGGAACAGGTAAAGGACCAGGTCCGAAAAAAGAAGCGCGTAAGGAAAAAGTGGAAGCGTTGAGGGTAGCTTATATTACAAAAGAGCTTGACCTTACGGAATCGGAAGCACAGGTGTTTTGGCCGGTTTATAATGAGTACCAGAAAAAGCAGGACGAATCTCGTAAAGAATTCAGGCAAAAGTATAACAAACAAACCGACTATAATTTTGCAACGGATAAAGAAGCAGAAGATTATATCAATGCCGATATCCAGCACAAAGTACAGGAAGCGGAGTTATTAAAAACCTATTATGAGAAATTCAAAAAGGTTCTTCCTGTAAAAAAGGTGGCGAAGTTAAAACGTGCCGAAGAAAGTTTCAGGCAGGAAATGCTGAAACAACTGAAACATAAAATGGGCGATTAGTTTTCTGAAACAAACAAACTAAATGAGCGGGTCTATGTGGGTAGACCCGCTTTTTTTGTATATTTAAGAATGAAAAAATCAGTTATCATAGTATGCTGTTCAGTTGTGCTGTTGCTTTTTGGAACCTGCAAAAAAGATGAGTTCAAAAAGCTGGATTGCTCCAGCCTGGATGCTAAGTATTCGACTTCGATAAGCGGGATTATTTCTTCCAATTGTACTTTATCGGGCTGCCACAATGGTAGTGGGCCCACCTTCGATCTTCGAACCTATGACCTGGTGAAAGCACAGGTAAACAGTGGCGCGTTCGAAAGCGCAGTAATTACCAACAAAACAATGCCTAAAGGTAGAAGTTTAAGCCAGGACCAGCGCAATAAGATCAAATGCTGGTTGGACCAGGGTGCACCAAACAACTGATATATAACATTTTCTAAGAAATCTTTGGCTTTTTTGTAACCGAAACCATCTTTTATGCATCAAATGGGATAGAAACAGGAACTGTTTCCCAACCATAAAAGATACCAAGATGGAAAAGCACATAGTTAAAGTACTCCAAACAGAGATGCTGACACATAATGTTAAGCGCTTTATTGTAGAACGGCCTCCCGGCTATAACTTTATTCCGGGGCAGGCTACAGATGTTTCAATAAATAAACCCGGGCAGGAGGATGAATTGCGGCCTTTTACATTCACTTCCACTAACGAGGACAAATACCTGGAGTTCATTATTAAGATCTATACAGGGCATAACGGGATGACTGAAAGACTGCAGGAAATTAATGCGGGTGATGAGTTGATCATCCATGAGGTGTTTGGAACGATCAGCTACCAGGGCGAAGGTCTTTTTATAGCAGGCGGGGCAGGAATAACTCCTTTTATTTCTATTTTCCGCGATCTGAGATCCAAAAGTAAACTTGGAGCAAATGTTTTGTTGTTCGCAAACAAAACTACAGATGATATCATCCTTAGGAAGGAACTCAAACTCATGCTTGGCCCGAATGATATTGATGTATTGGAGATCCCTGCCGATCCATGGAAAATGGGTGCATATATAAATAAAGATCTGCTCAAGCCATACGTGGATAGAAAAACTGAATACTACTATGTGTGTGGTCCGGGGAAGTTTACGGATATTATGATTCAATATCTCCTGGACCTTGGTGTAGAGAAGTCTCAAATTGTGTATGAACAATAAAACAGATTTATGAAATTAGATATAATTATACCAAAGAATGGTTCAACATATTCAATTGCCGGACAACAGGAAGACCTGATCGGGGAACAACATATTGCAACATCTTATGAAACTCCTTTGCGTGCAGATGCATTTGTAATGAGCGACGAAGAAAAGATCAGGATCATATCTGAGCATTTCAGTAAAATCATGGACACACTGGGACTCGACCTATCGGATGATAGTTTGCGTGGTACACCCAACCGGGTTGCGAAGATGTATATAAAAGAAATTTTTAGCGGACTTGATCCTGCCAATAAACCAGAGGTAAAGCTATTTGATAATAAGTATCGTTACGACCAGATGCTGATTGAAAAGAATATTACTTTGTATTCCAACTGTGAACATCATTTTGTACCCATTATCGGGAAGGCACATGTAGCTTATGTTTCTTCAGGTAAAGTAATTGGCTTGTCTAAGCTAAACAGGATCGTTCAGTATTTTTCACAGCGCCCGCAGGTGCAGGAGCGACTAACTATGCAAATCGCTAACGAACTGAAAACTATCCTGGAAACAGAGGATGTGGCAGTGGTTATTGATGCCACACATTTGTGTGTATCTTCTAGAGGAATTAAAGATACAGCCAGCAGTACAATTACTTCCAGCTATTCCGGAAAGTTTAAATCAGGAACTGTACGGGCAGAATTTTTAAAACTAATTGATCTATGACAGAAGAACCAACAGACCCGGATTTTGAGCTTATCGATAGGATTTTGAAAGGAGAAAAAGACAAATATGAACTATTGATCCGTAAATACAATCAACGTTTATACAGGATAGCCAAAGCAATATTATGGAGCGAAGATAGAATTGAAGACGCCATGCAGGATGCATACATAAAAGCATACGGAAAGCTGGCAGCTTTTGAACAACGTTCTTCCTTTTCTACCTGGATCACACGGATACTAATAAATGAATGTCTCATGAAAAAGAGAGAAAATAAAGATATTGTCACCTTAAGTACCGACGAAGAGTTACGTCGGTTAAACTTAAAAGCAGAAGCACCTAATCCTGAAAAAAAAGTCCTGAATAAAGAGCTCAAAAACCTATTGGAAAACGCAATTTCTGGTCTGCCTGAGAAGTATCGTCTTGTTTTTGTGTTGCGCGAAATAGAGAACATGGGTGTAACGGAAACGGGTGAATCGTTGGAAATAAGTGAAGGAAACGTAAAAGCACGATTGAGCAGGGCAAAAGAAATGCTTAGAAATAATTTAATGAGCGTTTACCCGGCGAATGAATTGCTTGATTTTAACCTGGTGAGGTGTGATAGGATCGTGAAGGGTGTTTATGCGGGGATATAGCAAAGAAAAGGTAAAAAGTGTTATTTACCTGTTTTTACGTGAACTGATACTGAGAATTGAATTCTGCTGTAGTTTGTAGATTCTGTTGTTTTTTCTTTTTTTCCTCCCGCCTGAAAAATGGAAGCAACTGTTATTTTACCCCCAACATCTGATGATTCTTCATTGTTTGTTGTTAATGCAACATCAAAAGCTACATTGAAATAACCATTGTGCACCCCCTCACCACCGCTGGTTTTTACATGCTGATGTCCTTCTTGTAGTCCATCATTTATCTGTTTGAGAGTTTGTGATACGAAATCTTTTAAATCCATATTGATATTATTTTTGACGGGCGATCTTTAAAATGGATTCTAAAGTGCCATTGTGAGTGTTTTCTTTTCTCCAATCTTTGTTATTGATTCTCTTTTCTAAAATCAAGTTCCCTTTTTTGTCTTGATATATTTTGAAGTCTTTTTTGCTTGAAGCATGACATACTAATAGGTAATCTTTAGCCTGAAGATATGAAGGACAAGTGTTCATTAGATTATAAATCGCTTTAAGAAATTCAGATGAATTATGGTATCTTTTATTGTGATTGGGGTTAAGAGCTTTACTAATTACCCTTTTATAAGCATCGTCCAGATATTCCGGTAATGTTGAAAGATCAATGAGTTTTCCTTTGCAAATCTTTTTTCCAAGTGTTTTTTCTAAAAAGAGATTTTGGTCATCGGCATTTCTTTGTTTTTCCCAATCTTTTTTTTCTTTTTCTGTCAACCAAGTTTCTTGTTCGTTTAATGGGAAGGTTCCTCCTAATAATTGAAATAAAATAATACCAATTTGATATAAATCCGATTGAAAATAGTATTTGTTTTCATTTATTGCTTCAGGAGGTAGATATAAATATGTGGATTTTGATGCAG
>DASWXS010000382.1:0-5326 GCA_036405375.1 Bacteroidia bacterium | reverse complement strand
ACGTGAGAAGGGTTAAGTTAACGCATTCGCCTGCCTGGTTGAGTGCGTCATGGGTTTTGTACAGGGTTTTGGTTTTAGGAGTAATTCTTTTAATAAATAACATACTATGAAAAAAATAATCATATCATCAGGAACAGGATTCCTCGGGCAGGTACTTGTTGATCATTTTCGTAATAAATATGAAGAGATCATAATTCTTACCCGCGGTGCCGAACGAAAGGAAGGCAATGTGAAATACCTTAACTGGGATGGAAGAACATTAGGGAACTGGGCAAATGAATTTACTGATGTTACACATTTGATCAATCTTACCGGCAAAAGTGTTGATTGCAGGTACAATGAAAAAAACAGGAAAGAGATCCTTGATTCGAGAATCTATTCAACCAACATACTTGCAGAAGCCATTAAGAAAAGCGGTCATAAACCTGAAGTATGGATCAATGCTGCTTCGGCAACCATTTACGATTGGTCATTCACTACGCCACAAACGGAAGCAAATGGAATTATAGGCGATGATTTTTCGATGAATATTTGTAAAGCCTGGGAGAAAGTATTTTTCAGTCACACAGGTGCTGCCAATAAAATGATAGCTATGCGCATTTCAATGGTATTTGGTGAACAGGGTGGTGTGCTGCCTATATTAAAACGGATTACCAAAGCTGGTTTGGGAGGAACACAGGGAAGCGGCAAACAAATGGTGAGCTGGATAGATGCGAAAGATTACGCGCGCATGACGGAGTGGCTACTGAACAAACCTGGTGCAGATGCTATTTATAATTGCTGTGCTCCAAATCCATTACCAAACAAGGAAATGATGAAGCTGATCCGCAACTATTGCAACAGGTCGTTTGGTTTACCACAGGCTGAATGGATGATCAAGTTCGGTTCTTTACTTTTAGGAACCGAAGCCGAATTGGTGCTGAAAAGCAGGTATGTTGTTCCTGAAAAGGCTTTGCAGCAGGGTTTTACTTTTGAAAAGAATTATCTTTCTGAAGCCTTAGGAATTTAGAACCCATACTTTTTCGCTAGTTCATCCACACGTTTTTCAATTACTTCATTTTTTATAAGTGGCGGAGCATGATGAGGTTTGATGCGGGCATCAATAACAACCGGTCCTTTACAGCCAAAATGTTTGAATTTGGTAAAGCTGCCAATTCCGTAAATATCATGCGATGGATTGCAGCGTGTAAATGTTACCCACAAAAAATTATTCAACGTTTCAGCAACAAACGAACTGTCGTCGGCAATTACTACAAAAGGCGTATCATTCAGTTCTACGATATGATCTTTTAGCTGTAGATCAAGTGATTCGATTTCTTTTGCAGCAGTGTCGTAATCTTTAAATGCTTCTCCTTTAAGAATCACTATTCCGTTCAATGCGAGCTGTGGCTTACTAAAACCGCTCAGGTTATTGAACTGGGAAGGCACAGATTTTGCCAATGTCCTTTTTACATCTCCGTAAGCGGCAAAAACAACTTTACTTCCCGTGTTTAAACCTGTTCCTGAATAATCGAGTGTATCGATAGTAGTGTTGGTGTGGAAATGAATGTCACGTTTCAGATCGATGCGCTGCAACAAATAAGTAAGATAGGCTTCAATATTGTTTACAGAAATGGTATTGGAATCATCTGCGGTAATGAATAAAAATTTTGCAAGACTTAGCTGCCCGCTTCCCAATATGTGATTGGAGATGGTAAGCAATTCGGCAGGCTGTTTTGTTTTTGCATAGGGTGTGTAACGTTCGCTGCCCAAAGCAAGTAAAAGAGGGTGAACACCGGCAGCATCAACAGCGTGCACTTGTTTTAACCCGGGAATTTCTTTTTTCAGACCTTCGCCTGTAAGCTCGTGAATAAAATTTCCGAAGCCTGTATCTTCCTGTGGCGGGCGGCCAACAACAGTAAAAGCCCAGATCCCGTTTTTTTTGGCGTATACTTTATGTACACGCATCAATGGGAAATCATGTGTTAAACTGTAGTATCCCAAATGATCACCGAAAGGACCTTCCGGTTTATTTTCGTTTGGATATACTTCTCCTGTAATTACAAAATCTGCATCAGCAGAAATGCAAAACCCATCTTCATAAAAATAACGGAAACGCCTTCCATTCAACGCTCCCGCAAAAGTCATTTCAGATAAGCCTTCCGGCAAAGGCATAACTGCTGCCAGTGTATGTGATGGTGGTCCTCCTACAAATATGCTTACTTTAAGTGGTTTTCCTTTTTCGTTGGCTTTGGTTTGATGCACGCCAATTCCGCGATGGATCTGGTAATGCAATCCAATTTCTTTATTTAGCTCATATTCATTTCCCGTAAGCTGTATGCGGTACATACCGAGGTTTGATTGCATTACGCCGGGTTGATCGATATCTTCAGAATATACCTGGGGGAGCGTAACAAATGCTCCGCCATCTTTTTCCCAATGTTTAATCAAAGGTAGTTTGTCGATAGTAATTTCTTCAAACAGGTCAGATGCTTTTGCATTTATTTTTTTTGGCAGCGCTTTAAAACCAGCCAATCCCAAACCAATATGTTTAAACGGTTTTTTCAGGAAAGCCATTGGATTGTTTTTGGCTTCGATCAATTGCTGCATCATCCCGAAATTTTTCCGGAATAAAAAATGGGTACGTTCACTGGTTCCAAACAAATTGGAAACGCACCTGTACTTTGTTCCTTTTACCTTTTCAAATAAAATAGCTTTTCCGCCAGCTTCATGAATGCGTAAATGAATCGCAGCCATTTCCAGGTCAGGATCTACTTCTTCTTTAATACGTATAAGCTGTCCGTTTCTTTCCAGATCATCAATGCACTCCTCCAGCGACCTATATACCATAAAGCATTTGTTTGGACTACAAGTTTACGGATTTGTGTTAAAAAAATCGAATTAAATATGCCAATATTTCTCAACTGTAATAATCCTGTATCTTTACACTAATGAAGAAACTACTGCTTATTCTATTGATGTCATTTACAGTTGTACAGATCTATGCGCAATCGTTTGATCTTGATCAGATGCAACAGATATGGAGGCCCAGAATCAAAGCAGATTTCAGGTATCTTGGCAGTGCTAAGTTTGCAGACACTTCGGGGTCTTTTTCTACACTGGATCAGAGTTGCGTAATTACTTTTCCGATAAAGACAAAATTTTCTGCAGGTCTTGAACTGGATCTTTCTTCAATTAAGCTAAAAGATATACTTAAAAACAGTATCAGTGTAAAAGCTTCCCAGGTTATGGGCAGTGTAAAGTTTGGCGCCAAGCAAATGCATATGGGACTTGATAGTATGAACAACCGCAATCTTTATTATGCAAATGCAGGTGTATTTGGATTAAAGCTGACAAAAAAATACCGAGTTCTTTTTTATTCAGTAAACGCCGGTTTTAATGAACAGCAGCAAACGCTTAAATCAATGGGATTAAGATCCAGTGGTGTAATAGGACAGTTTCATATCCGTGGGTTAAGGAAAAATTATTATTATGGCTTGGCTGCAGTTTATGGTGATCGTGCTTTTATACCAGTTCCATTTTTTGGAGGTACCCAGCCCATCAACGATCGTATGACTTTCAATTATACCTTACCGGCACAAATGTATGTGCAGTATAACATTAACGGAAAGAATTCATTGAGCGCTGGTGTTACATTAGACGGATATAGGTATGGAATGGAATATAAAAATCAACGGGTTAATTTTAACTATGCCAGTGTAGCACTGTTTACTACTTACAAGGTAAAAGTTAACAAATCGTTTGGTTTCCGGGTGAATGGTGGATATAATGCCGTGCAATATGTAAAGTTTACGGAGATTGATAAGACTAAAACTACTTACCAGTTAAAACCCGGCTTTTTTGTAGAAGCTGGTTTTTATACTTTGTTTGGAAAAAACTTATTTGAACAAATTGTACAGGCAATAGATCAGGATGGTTTGATAAGAATGATGAATCCTGATTTTTCGAAATAATCTTTGAGTTGCTGAATTTTACTCCTTCAACCCAATTGAATAGGGATCAGCACTTACTTCCACTTTTTTTCCTGTAAGTGAAAGTGTATTCAAATCAATAAAAGTTACATAACCGTTTCTTCCGCCACATACGCTGCTGTGATGTGGTAACGGGCCACTAACATCTATATTACGATTAGCTACATAAACTATTCCTCTTTGTTCATCAACAGCAATTCCATGTGGTTGAGTGCCCACATTAATGTATTGCTGAACGGTGTTGCTCGTAGTATTAATTACTGCTACTGCACCGGTAACACCGGGAAATTGCGGGGAATCCCAACTGGTTACAAACAACAGGTTTTTTGAGGGAGCAAGGCTCATCTCCAAAGTGCTTCCATTAATTGGAATAGCTGCAATATTGTTGTCTGCAGCATCAAATACACGAACTGTTTTTTCGTCCTGGCAGGTAACATAATACCTGCTGCCGTCTGCTGAAAAAAGTATTTCATGCGGATTATACACGCTGCTTGGCATTCCTGGGCTTTCAGAACTATTTAAAGAAATGAAATCTAAAATGTTACCGTTGGAAGCGTCGGCTTTAATTAAGTAATTGCCTCCAGTCGCCGTAAAGTAAACATATTGTCCGTTTGGTGATACTGCCGAGCCATGTGGTAAATGGCTAAGATTCACCGAAGCAGATACGCTCATGGTTTCGAGGTCGCAGGTTGCTATTTTTCCAACATTACTCCAGTCTACCACAAATGCTTTTTTAGAATCGGGAGTAATAGTAAAGCTGTTCCATTCTCCACCTCCTAAAAAGATTTCACCAACAAAAGAATCATCTGAAGTATTATATTTTCTTAAATATTTTCCGTTGTTGTTGAAGCACACATACCAATGTTTTTTATCTGGCGATACACGAACCATATGCGGTGTAAATGTTTCTCCATCGTTAACAACCTTTATGTAGCGCATTTGCAATCGTGTTTCAGAATCAAATACGCACACCGTTTTACAGGCACTGTGTGCTACATAAAATTTTTTGCGGTTTGCATCGGCCGGGAATGCTATAGCTCCATCCAGGTTGGGAGCACCGGCATTGATCCAGTCCTTTATTTTTTGTACTTCACTTCTGTCAAGCGGATCATTTCCAACCGGCATGGTTGGTAAATTCGTTGGCCCCAAATCGGGATAGGTATTAATGAAATAACAAAGCGAGCTGAACTCTGCATTGAATGGGATAACCACGGCGCCACTATTACCACCTTTAAAAAGATTAGACCAGTTGCTGAGATTTAATCCTGCCGCGCCTTTATAGCTTGCTTCATTATGACAACCCGATGTGGCGCAGCGGCCTTTGAATATTTTACCGATCTCAACAGGATAATCTT
>DASWXS010000381.1:0-3782 GCA_036405375.1 Bacteroidia bacterium | reverse complement strand
GATACCGGCTCATGAAAAAATACTGGGGCAAAGGCTATGCAACAGAAGCTGCCATTGCAGCCGTTGTATATGGATTTAATACACTTAAAGCAAACGAAATATACGCGATGATAGATAGTGGCAATGGTGCATCACGCAGGGTGCTGGAGAAAGCTGGATTTAAACATGCTGAACCTTTTTTGTTTGAAGGCGATCCTTCCGACTGGTTTAAGATCACAAAAGCGGATTTTACTAAAATGATTGCAAAATAATTTTTAGCTGTGTTTCTGCATTGAAATATATAGTTCATCACTTCCACTAACTTGCTTTTCTGACTTTGAAAGATCAAATACAGGCGCTTTGATCCCATTTTCAAACACCTTATCTGCAACAAAAATACGTGCTTCATCCCACAAATCTTTAGCAATAAAATCCTTTAACGTATGGGTTCCCCCTTCAACTATCATAGATTGAATATTTAAGGAATGAAGATCTGCCAGCAGGTTTTCGATAAAATGTTCATCAAAAGCCACGTGCCGGTATTTTATATTATTTGCACCGTTCACTTTTTTGCTTGTATATACAATACACTGTCCGCGGCCAGAAAATATTTTTGCACCGGAAGGAATTTTTAGCTCCTGGTCAATCACAATTCTTACCGGGTCTTTCCCTTCTACAAGCCGGGTAGTAAGTTCAGGATCATCTACAATTACTGTGGTTGTTCCAACCAATATTGCCTGTTCCTGGGCTCTCCAGGTGTGCACCAGTTTTTTACTTTCGGCGGAGGTGATCCAGTTCTCCTGTTTATCTTTTGGCAAAGGTAGTTTCGAAATAAAACCATCTTTAGTCTGAGCCCATTTCAAAATGATGTAAGGACGCTGCTTTTCATGGAAGAGAAAAAACCGTTTATTCAGCTCACGGCCTTCTTTTTCCAGGATTCCTGAAATCACTTCAATGCCTTCATTTTTCAATTTTTCCAGGCCTTTACCTGCAACCAGCGGATTGGAATCCAGGTTACACACAACAACTGTCTTGAATTTTTTCGAAATGATCAGATCGCTGCAGGGAGGTGTTTTGCCATAATGAGAACAAGGTTCCAGGTTAACATAAATGGTGCAATCACTAAAATCATGATCTTGCGGAAAGCTCTTTATAGCATTTACTTCAGCATGAGCATCACCATATTTTTGGTGATATCCCTCACCGATGATTTTATCGTTTTGCACAATAACTGATCCTACCATCGGGTTGGGTGCCACTTGACCCCTACCCTGCTCAGCAAGTTCAAAACAACGCCGCATATATTTTTCATGCACTACCATTACTGTGAAATTACGAATTATAATGAATTGAACCCACTCTTTTGTCCATTCATATAAAATTTCATTTTTTTGGAAACACTTCCAACACTTTCTCTTACCTTTGAAGCTCAATCCAAACAACATGTCAAAAATCAGCAGACTCAAAGGTACAGGCGTTGCTATTGTTACGCCCTTCAATAAAGATGGAAGTATCGACTTCAAAGGTCTTACTAATTTAATTGAGCACCTGATAAAAGGTAAGGTTGAATACCTGGTTGTATTGGGAACAACTGGTGAATCGGCTGTTTTAAATAAAGACGAAAAATCAGCTGTTATCAATCATGTTGTAGATACAGTGGAGGGCAGGGTTCCGCTTGTATTGGGAATTGGTGGTAATAACACCCAGGAAGTGGTGAACACGATTAAACATACCGATCTGAAAGCATTTACCGCAATCCTTTCGGTATCTCCGTATTATAACAAACCTTCGCAGGAAGGAATTTACCAGCATTACAAAATGATATCGGCGGCTTCCCCGCTTCCGATTATCTTATACAATGTTCCGGGAAGAACCAATTCTAACATGACTTCTGAAACCACTTTGCGTTTGGCAAACGATTTTAAAAACATCGTAGCTATCAAGGAAGCGTCCGGAAATATGGAACAGTGCATGCGCATCATTAAAAATAAACCAAAAGACTTTTTAGTGATCAGTGGTGATGATAATATTACACTTCCTTTGATCGCATCAGGTGCCGACGGTGTTATTTCGGTTGTTGCAAATGGCTTCCCTAAAGATTTTTCGGAAATGGTTCGCCAGGCACTGGCGGGTAATTTTGCGCAGGCACAAAAATTACATTATAAAACTTTCGAAATCACCGAACAGTTATTTGCGGATGGCAATCCGGGCGGAATAAAAATTGCCCTGGAATTATTGAAAGTTTGCCAGTCTTATGTTCGTTTACCTTTAGTAAAACCCAATACTAAAGTTCAGAAACGATTGTCTGAACTGGTAGCTGAGTATAAATAAAATAAAGATGATCTCATCCCGTCAACTTTTTCTTAAACACGTTGCACAAACGAGCCCCGCGCCAGTAGCACTGGAAATAGAACGCGCTGCCGGAGTTTACCTCTATGGGAAAGATGGGAAGCAATATACCGACCTGATTTCAGGTATTTCTGTAAGTACACTAGGACATTGCCATCCGGCAGTTGTAAACGCAATTACAGAACAAGCCAATACATACATGCATTTGATGGTGTATGGTGAATATGCACAAACTATTCAAACCGACCTGGCAAAAGCATTATGCGATCTGTTACCTTCAAGTCTGAACAGTGTTTATTTTGTAAATTCAGGAGCAGAGGCAACAGAAGGAGCATTAAAGCTGGCAAAACGTGTTACAGGCAGAACTGAGATCATCAGTTTCAAACACGCTTATCATGGCAGTACTCAAGGCGCCTTGAGTGTAATGGGAAGTGAGGAGTTTAAAAATTCGTTCAGACCATTATTACCCGATACACGTATTATTGAGTTTAACAATGAAAAGCAATTGGAGTTAATTACCAAGCAAACAGCATGTGTTATTGTTGAACCCATACAGGCTGAAGCGGGTGTTATTGTTCCTACAAAGGATTTTCTAAAAAAATTACGTAAACGCTGTTCTGAAACCGGAACGCTTTTGATACTGGATGAGATTCAAACTGGATTCGGGCGTAGCGGAACTTTTTTTGCATTCGAACAGTTTGATATTATTCCGGATATTTTATTACTGGCGAAAGCCATGGGAGGCGGAATGCCAATCGGAGCTTTTATTTCCTCTAAGGAAAATATGGATTGTTTCACTAATAATCCTGTTTTGGGACATATTACAACATTTGGAGGCAACGCTGTTTGTTGCGCTGCATCACTCGCTACACTTACTGAGATTACAGAAAATAAACTCTACACCAGGGCAAAAGAAATTGAACTGGTTATTATCCGAAATTTAAAACATCCCCGCATTAAAGAAATCAGGAGTTATGGAGCCTTACTAGCTGTTGAGTTTGGTGACACAGAGCTGAACATGAAGGTCATTTCCAATTGCATTGAATTAGGAGTTATTACCGATTGGTTCCTGTTCTCCTCTACCTCTATGCGCATTGCTCCACCACTTATTATCACGGATGAAGAATTAAAAAATTGCTGCAGCCTGATACTGAAAGCAATTGAGATGGCTTAAAATTTTTCCTGAATTACTCCTGAATTCGATGATTCACAGCGATTTTGTCAATCATAGGCGAATGCCTATGATGCACCCGCCCGACTGAACGTCGTTCGGGCGGGAACGTCATCGATGAACTGACGAGGCGGAGCTATATGCGAATGCCTATAACGCAAACGTCATCTATCTGTTCCAGTTTTCCTCGCCAGCTCTCAAACTCCTTTTCAAGAGCATTTCGCTGTTCTGCAAAACTCCTATCCTGCATGGATATGATCAGTTCTTCCAGTTTCTTATACTT
>DASWXS010000380.1:0-2871 GCA_036405375.1 Bacteroidia bacterium | reverse complement strand
AGGAAAACCTAAATATTTTATTTCATCAAACACTACCGCATCCTGTGCACCACGTTGATTGGCAATAATGGCAAGCAATTTTGATTTTGTTGAAGAAAGATCAAGTTTCTTCAATACCTCAGCTGTATCCTGCATTTGCGGAATTGCTTTGGGAGACACAAAACTTCCAAAATCAATCGTATCAAATCCCACTTTTAAAATGGAATTGATATAATCAGCTTTCAATTGCGCAGGAATCATTTGTTTAATTCCCTGCATGGCATCACGTGGACACTCAATAAGTTTTACAGCACTCATAATTTTTCCTCCAGTATTTTTTTGTTGATACGTTTGATCAAAGCCGGTCCTTCATAAATAAATCCGGTATACAATTGTATAAGACTTGCACCTGCTTTGAGTTTTTCAATAGCATCTTCAGCAGAATGAATTCCTCCTACTCCCATTATCGGGAAAGATCCGTTAGATTTTTGATGCAGGTAACGAATTACTTCCGTGCTTCTTTTGGTAAGCGGCTTCCCGCTTAAACCTCCCATTCCGATTTCTTCTATCTTTTTCTTATCAGCAGTTAATGGTTCACGCGCTATGGTTGTGTTGGTTGCAATAACACCAGCTATTTTCGTTTCCTTCACTATATCTATAATATCATCCAGCTGCTCATTGGTAAGATCAGGTGCAATTTTCAGAAATACAGGTTTTGGCGCTTTCTTCGACTTGTTAAGCGCCATTACCTTATTCAATAATTTTGTAAGTGGCTCTTTATCCTGGAGCGCCCGTAAATTGGGAGTATTGGGAGAGCTTACATTCACTACAAAATAATCTACATAATCAAACAAGGCTTCAAAACAAATCTCATAGTCCTTGTCAGCCTCCTCGTTAGGCGTAATTTTATTCTTCCCGATATTTCCGCCTATTATCAGGCCTGGCGTTTTTTTCCTTTTTAAACGTTCAACAGCTTCCTCTACCCCATGGTTGTTGAATCCCATACGATTTATAATAGCTTCATCTTCCGGTAACCTGAACAAACGTGGTTTATCGTTACCGGGTTGCGCTTTTGGTGTGAGTGTGCCAATTTCAATGAAACCAAAGCCCAGGGCACCTAATTCATCAAATGCTTTAGCATCCTTATCAAGCCCGGCTGCCAGGCCAACAGGGTTAGGAAATGTAATGCCGGCAACTGTTCTTTGGAGACGTGGATCGTTTATTTTATAAATAGAAGCAGCTATTTTTCGCATAACTCCTGTTCCCAGGAAAAATTTGAGGTAATCGAAGGTTAAATAATGTGCTTTTTCCGGATCACGTCGAAAAAGAAAG
Source organism: Bacteroidia bacterium (assembly GCA_036405375.1). Lineage (GTDB taxonomy): Bacteria > Bacteroidota > Bacteroidia > B-17B0 > Aurantibacillaceae > JADJDM01. The sequence continues at coordinate 1,560 of DASWXS010000380.1, read as the reverse complement.
GGTTTTAAGAGGGTTTTGTACATAATTCCTGCAAATATACGGGTAATTTTAAGCCCTTTAAAGTCAAAATTACTCCCCGATTAGGCGGGGGCAAACGTTAAAAAATGGTTTTGAGGCAAAATTTTACGTTTTTTTTCGTTTTTTTTTTGCGGATATAAAAAAAGCTCTACATTTGCACTCAAATTCAAAAAACCTGAAAACAAAATGAAAAAAGTATTATCTTTAATCGCTATCGCTGCAGTATCTGCAACTTTCGTAGCGTGTGGACCAAGCGCTGAAGAAATCGAAGCTGCTAAAAAGAAAACTGAAGATTCAATCAGAATCGCTGATTCTACTGCTAACGCTGCTGCTGCTGCACAATTAGCTGAGCAAGCTAAAGCTGATTCAATCGCTAAAGCTGAAATGATGAAAGCTGATTCAGCTCGTATCGCTGATTCTATCGCTGCTGCTACTAAAGGTGGTAAGAAAAAGTAATCTAAACTGAAAAGTTTATAGCAGGAAAGTCGCCAATTGGGCGACTTTTTTGTTTTTATACCCTTTCCATATACTAGGCTTTGAGCGGTATAAATATTATATTTGAGACTTTTAAAATTTACCCATGCAATCTTCAGCAACAACGACTATGGACCTGGAATTTAATAAGAACGACGATAAAATGCGCCTGCTGATCTCAGCTATGGAGCAGAAACTGGCGAAAGTGTATTTAGGCGGAGGAAAAAGTCGCATCGAAAAACTTCATGAGCAAGGCAAAATGAGCGCTCGAGAGCGTATCGATTACCTGTTGGACGAAGGTTCAAAACGTATTGAAATTGCCGCTTTTGCAGGCGAAGACATGTATAAAGAACACGGCGGTTGCCCTGGAGGCGGAGTGGTTGTTGTAATAGGTTATGTAAAAGGTAAGCAGTGTATTGTTGTTGCAAACGATGCTACCGTAAAAGCCGGTGCCTGGTTTCCTATCACAGGAAAAAAGAATTTACGCGCGCAGGAAATTGCCATAGAGAACAAATTACCGATCATTTATTTAGTAGACAGCGCCGGTGTTTATTTACCTATGCAGGATGAGATCTTCCCGGATAAAGAACACTTTGGCAGAATATTCCGTAACAACGCAGTGATGAGCTCAATGGGGATCATCCAGATAGCAGCTATCATGGGAAGCTGTGTGGCTGGTGGCGCTTATCTTCCTATCATGAGCGATGAAGCCATGATCGTTGATAAAACAGGAAGTATCTTCCTTGCAGGTTCGTACCTGGTGAAAGCTGCCATCGGCGAAAATATTGATAACGAAACATTAGGTGGCGCTACCACGCAATGCGAGATCTCCGGTGTTACCGATAACAAATGTAAAGACGATAAAGATTGCCTTGATCGGATCAAACAGATCATGCATAAGATCGGCGATTATGATAAAGCAGGTTTTGACAGAATTGAAGCTGCTGTACCAAAAAAAGATCAGAAAGAAATTTACGGTATCATTCCTGATACCCGCGACAAGCAATATGATATGATGGAAATCATCCATCGCCTGGTTGACAATTCAGAATTTGATGAATACAAAGA
>DASWXS010000379.1:0-2028 GCA_036405375.1 Bacteroidia bacterium | reverse complement strand
CATCCTTCCGCTCCTGATTTGCCTTTCCCGTCTTGGAGATGTAACACTTGCGACACTCCGGCACATTTTTATTTCCAAAGGCTACAAAAAAATTGTTCCGCTCCTGGGTTTTATAGAGGTACTGATCTGGCTGATTGCCATGCGCCAGGTATTCAATAATCTTAATAACATAGCTTGTTTTATTGCATGGGCAGGTGGCTTTTCCCTGGGTACTTATTGCGGAATGCTGATAGAAGAACGGCTTGCGCTGGGCAACCAGATCATCCGCATTATCACCGACAAAGATCCCTCAGAAATGGTGAACGCGCTTCGTGAACTGCACCAGGGTGTAACAGTAGTGAACGGTGAAGGCGCACAGGGACCGGTAAAATTGATATTTACGATCGTTAACCGCGCGCATAAAAAACAAATCCTGGAAATAATCAAACAATATAATCCAAGCGCTTTTTATAGTATTGAAGATGTAAAAACCTCGCGGCATGGCGTATTCAGCGACCAGGGAGAGTCGTCGTATGTAAAGCGGATATTGTTTGATAAGAGGAAGTAACCGACACAGATTGTACGGATTACAAAGAAAAATCTCGCAGTTAAATTTCTGAATCTGTGTCAATTTATTACATTGACATTTATATCAGTGAAATCTGCGGAATCTGTGTGTAAAGAGGGAGCCGTTATTTCTTCCCTGCATTACCGAAAGCATAGCTAACGATATTAGCTCCCATCTTCAAAGCCTTCTGGCGAGCCTCTTCCGAATCTTTGTGGATCTCTGCATTTTCCCAACCATCACCTAAATCACACTCAAAATCATAAAAACAAACGAGGCGCCCCTTATAGATGATCCCAAATCCTTGCGGTGGTTTGTTATCATGTTCATGAACTTTTGGTAAACCTTTCGGGAAATCGTATTTCTGGTGATAGATAGGGTGATCAAAAGGCAGCTCTACAAATTCAGCTTCAGGAAAAACTTTTTTCATTTCGGTGCGGATAAATTTATCCATTCCGTAATTATCGGAGATATGCAAAAAGCCGCCACCAATAAGGTATTTCCTGAGGTTTTGTGATTCTTCATAACTGAACACCACATTTCCATGCCCGGTCATGTGAATCAGTGGATAATTATAAATATCCGCACTTCCGGCTTCCACAATTCCTTGTTCCGGGTTGATGTTCATTTTCAGATTCTCATTACAATACTTGATCAGGTTGGGCAATGAAGTTTCCAGGTTTGCATACCAGTCGCCACCGCCGTTGTATTTTAGAACTGCGAGCTGGTAAGTAGGCAGCGCTTTTTTGTAAGAGAAAGCGCTTAATACAACTGCCAATGCAATTGCAATAACACTTGTATAAAACTTCAGCGTTCTCATTTATTGAGCTTGTAGTCTTTAATAGTTTCCGGTTTAGCGATCCCAAAATCAAATATAATGAGGTCTTCCTTTATCTCTTTAAATCCTTCGCAGGTAACACTTACTGTATATTTTCCCGGAATAAGCGCCATCACATAATTTCCTGTTGTAGGATTGGGTTTAAAATAAATCTCTTCACTCGTTTTTTTATTGGTAACGGTAATGTTCACATTCACACATACCTTATCCAGGGTATCGGCATTAGAAACATTCCCTCTTATTACAGAATATTTTTGTTCTTCGTCTTCAAATTTTATACGGTATATGTCAAGGTCACCAAACCCACCCGGCCTGTAAGCGCTATAGTATCCGGCGCGGTTATCCGCAAGCATACAGATTTGCTGTTCATCGTCAGCGGTATTGATTGGGAAGCCTAAATTCTGCGGCTTGCCCCATGTTTTTTCTTCTTCATCCCAAACCGATTTAAAAAGGTCATAACCTCCCATGCTGCTGTGTCCTTCTGAAGAGAAATACAGAATTTTTCCATCGGGCGAAAGGAAAGGAAAATCTTCTTTATACTTGGTATTTATATTTGGTCCCAGGTTCATTGGTATAGCCCATTGTCCGTTGGGTAACAACCTGGAGGTATAAATATCTGATTCACCAATCGATTGCGCATCGTTCC
>DASWXS010000378.1:0-12525 GCA_036405375.1 Bacteroidia bacterium | reverse complement strand
ACCATGCAAAATGAAAATACCATGTATGAATTCGGGCTTTCCGAAATTGTGGTGATTTCCATTGTTGCTATCGTTTTTTGTGTCGGGGTTTATACCTTGGTTCGTTTTTTCAAGAGTAAAGATTTTTAAAATGCAAAGCGTGTTTTTGTTTTTAAACCTCGGTGGAGGTGAAGTGTTTTTAGTGTTGGTAGTGATCCTGCTTTTATTTGGTGGAAAGGGCGTTCCAACTATTGCACGTACGCTTGGGAAAAGTATCCGTGAATTTAAAGATGCCACCAATGGGATTCAACGCGATCTTCAATCACATGCCCAGGATATTAAAAATGAGATGAATTCACATACCCGTGAAATTCATGAGCAAGTTCAGGATGTCCAAAAAGAGATGAAAAAAGACCTTTAATCCATAGCATTTTAACAAAATCCATTTTTTTCAGATTATTTTTTATTCTAAACAGTTTTAGACAGTTCTACTGACCTATTCTTTTCCTTTAGTTACAGGCGTTTTCTTACATTTACTATCCGAACAAAACTAATGTTGGTATGAAGAAAATTTACGTTGCTTTTTTTGTTTTATCTGCAATTATAATCCAGGCACAAACCAAATCCATCTTACAGGAACAATCCGAACATTATTCCAAATTTAGCTATACCAATGATGCCGACTGGGACGCACTGCGTACACAGGAAAATGGGATTGTAGCAAACCCAATTGCCAAAATCAATAGCTCAAATGAAGTTCAGGCCTGCAACCTGAATAAGCGCGTTTTTGGCTGGCACCCTTACTGGGTTGGCACAGCTTATAATAATTATGAATGGAATTTATTGAGTGATCTTTGCTATTTCAGTTATGATGCCAGTGCAACAACCGGCAATAACACCAATAGCTCTTTTAACTGGAGCACAAGCACTGCTGTTACCACAGCTATTAATAATGGTACGGACGTGCATTTTTGCGTTACTTTATTTAGTAATCACTCTACTTTCTTTGCCAGTGCGTCTGCTAAGCAAACACTCATTACTAATATTATCAATTTATTAAACGCGCGCGGGGGCAAAGGAGTGAATATTGATTTTGAAGGAATGGGCGCTTCCCACAAGACACCATTTACGGCTTTCATGCAGGATCTGAGTACACAATTACATGCAGCTAATCCGAACTATGAATTAAGTTTTTGTTTGTACGCAGTGGATTGGAGCGCTGTATTTGATATTGCAGCTTTAGATCCTTATGTTGATATGTATACCATTATGGGTTATGATTATTACTATAGTGGAAGCAGTACAGCAGGTCCTGAATCCCCTTTGTATAACTTTCAAACAAGCTACAACTATACAATCAGTAAATCCATCACCTACTATTTAAATAAAGGTGCAACTCCTTCTAAAGTTCTTTTGGGTTTGCCATGGTATGGGCGTGAATGGGAAACGGGAGGCAGCACTGCTCCTTCCTCAACAACAGGTGGATTTACTTCTTCGAGAACCTTTTCTTATGTGAAAAACAATTCGGGTACTTATTCTGCAGCCAACAAGCATTGGGATTCAAATTCATTTAATCCATATTTCAGTTACCAGAGTGGTGGTAACTGGCGTCAGTGCTGGATTGATGATGCATATAGCATGCGTAAAAAATTTGACATGGTAAATCAAAGAGGAATTGGAGGAATCGGCATTTGGGCATTAGGCTATGATGATGGCTATATGGATTATTGGAATGCCATCCAGGATAAATTTACTGATTGCGCAACTGTTCCATGCTCTGATACCATCTACGATATGGGCGGGCCGGGAAGAAATTACTATGATTCAGAAAAATACACCTATACTATAAAACCAACCGGGGCGTCGAATGTTTCCTTGACCTTTTCGCAGTTTGATGTAGAATTAAATTATGATACACTTTGGTTATACAATGGCCTGACCACTTCATCACCGCTTATTGGCGCTTATACCGGAACCAACAGCCCGGGCTCGGTAACTTCCACTAATGGTGGGATTACCTTAAAATTTAAATCGGATAACGGAACAGTAAATCCCGGATTCACGGCCATTTACAATTGTATTACTACCAGTCCGGACATTGTAGCTCCCACCACACAGGTGAGTGTTCCGGCAACCTGGATCACGCAGAATTTTAATGCAAATTTCACAGATGCTGACGAGGTAAGTGGAATCGAAAAGAGTTTTTACCAGGTATTGGATTATAATGGTACCGAGTGGAGAGCCAACAATTCAAAGGGTTTTTTCAGCGATAATTTTGATAGTGTTATTCATCCTGACTGGACAAGCTTTGCGGGTACCTGGGCAATAAATAACGGATACCTTAAACAGGCTGATGAATCCAATTCCAACACCAATATATGGGCCAACTGTAATCAAACTTTAAGCAATCGTTACTTGTATAACTGGCAGGGAAAAATTGAAGGTACAGGATCCAACAGGAGAGCAGGTTTCCACTTCTTCTGTGATAATGCAGCAACAGCAAACCGCAACAATTCCTATTTTGTTTGGTTCAGGTTGGATCAGTCTGTGATTGAAACTTATAAGGTTACAAATGATGTGTTTTCCCTGGTAAACTCATCACCATACACTTTTACTGCGAACACATTTTACGATTTTACTGTGAGCTTTGACCGCATTTCCGGGAATGTACAAATCTGGATCAATAACGTATTATCTTCTTCGTGGCAGGATACAGCACCGCATACAGCAGGCAATCATATCTCATTCAGAAGCGGAAATTGTATTTATACAGTTAATAATTTAAAAGTATACAGAAGCAGAAATTCAAACGCTGCCACTCTTGTTACAGTTGGATCAGCTTCAACAAATGATATCCGTTACCAGAATCCTGATCCTTCAATTCCATCAGGCAGAATAAAATCAATTAACAAAGATGTGGCGAATAATCTGTCTGCGATTTCGTCGCAGGATGTAAATGTAGACTGGACAAAACCCGCAACGGTTGTTACCGTGAATGATGGTAATAGTGCAGACATTGACACTACTTATATAGGCAACCAGTTAAAAACCAATTACACTCTGTCGGCTGATCCAAACTCTGGTATTGCCGGCTACTTTTATTCAGCAGGTACTACCCCGGGCGCCCAGGATATTGTTCCATGGACCAATAATGGAACAAATCTTTCTGTTACTGAAGCAGGACTGTCTCTTATCAACGGACAACATTATTATTTTTCGGTAAAAGCTATAAACGCCGCCGGATTGATGAGTGACAGTACAGTAAGTGATGGGGTTATTTATTTGATCCCGGTTGGATTAAATGAAATGAACTTAGTCCATCAAATATCCTTATATCCCAATCCTGTTAAAGATTACCTGACTTTGAGCATTATCACTGATAAAGAAGAAACTATGCAATACACGTTATCCGATGTGAACGGAAAAACAATTGTTACCAATGTTACTTCATTAAATAAAGGCATTAATAAGCTGTCTATTGAATTAGTTGATAAGAACCTTACAAAAGGAGTGTACTTTCTGCAAATAACTAATAACGACATAATCACCACAAAAAAAATTATCATAGAATAATTTATATCCTGGCTTCATCAACGAAAAGAAAATCTTAGAAACGATTCATAAAAAAAGCCGGATCCTTTTGGATCCGGCTTTTTAAAAACCTGAATATTTAAAATTACTTCGGAGTAACTGTGCTTGGCGCTGTTGTAGTAACAGGAGCTGGTTTTACTTCACCTTTGATTGTAAGAACAACTGAAGGGTTTTTAGCATTTGATACTACTGTTATTTTTTTGTCGAATTTACCAACACGTTTACTATCGTATTTTACTTTAAAGCTAGCTGTTTTTCCCGGCGCGATAGGCTCTTTTGGCCATCCGTCAACGTTTGTACAACCACACTGAGTTTGAACATTTGATAAGATCAATGGAGATTTACCTGTATTTTTGAATTTGAACTCTCTCAATGTATTTCCATCATAATCCAACATTCCGTAATCAATTACTTCAGTATCAAATTTGATATCCGGAGCATTCGGATCGATGTTTGGAGTTGCTACTTCCTGTGCTTTGCTCAACATTACGAAGCAAAATACTAATGATAGGGTTGCGATTACTTTTTTCATTTTTCTGTTGTTTTATTTTTAACGTTAATTACCAATTACTGTGCCAATTATTTTTCGAATGGAGCACCTGTGTTCGCTTTTTGTGACGGGAATGGTTCTTCTGTCGGAACAGCTTCAACGGTTCCCTTGATCTGTAAAGTGATGGTTCCTGATTTGGCGTTTGAGTTAACTGTTACACTTTTGCTGATAGCACCGATCCTTTTTGTATCATAATGAACCTTGATAACTCCTGTTTTACCAGGTAAAATTGGTTCTTTCGGACAAGAAGGTACAGTACAACCGCAGCTTCCCTGGCAGTTACTGATAATTAAAGGTTCTTTCCCGGTATTTGTATAAAGGAACTCGCAATCGCCATTAGCTCCCTGCTTAATAGTACCATAATCATGTACCAGTTTTTCAAATTTAATATCTGCTGTGCTCACAGGAGTTGCACTTGCAGCAGGAGTTGCTGTAGTTACCGGTTTTGCTGTTGTTTGTGCGTTAGCAGCGAAAGCTGCTACAACGATTCCAAGAGTTAGTATTAACTTTTTCATTTTTCTCATTTTTTTCTAAAAATACAACTAAAATCGTGCCATTCTAGCTGTTTAACCGTTTTTTTAATCGTAAAACTCAAATTTAACTAAATTGTCTGAATTCCATGCATTTTCGCCAGTAAAGCAAGGTGCCCGATATGTGATCCTTCATGGCGCAAATGATGATGTATAGCCAGTCTTTGGGAGAAACCGTTTTTGAATTTCAGGTTGATATGGTTAGGCTCATCGAACTGGGTTTCTTTCATGGTTCTTACCTGATGCATGGCAAGAGTATGAATATTTTCAAACGCAGAAAAGATGTCTTCCCTGGCAGGATATAAATGTAAGGGTGCTGGTTCACTACCAATCTTAAAAAGATCAAGCCATTTAATGTTTACACTATTATTCCCGGTAGCAACCAATACAAAGAAATTTTCTGCCCAGGCCATGTGTGCAAGGTTCCAGGCTACGGAATTGATCCGGTTTCCGTTTATTTCAAACTGGGCATACCAATCCGTCTCGTTCAATTTATCAAGATAAAAATACGCCAGCACCCGCGTATTGTTTAATAGTCCGGTTAGGTATTCGCTTTCGTTCATAGTTATTTAGCTGCGCCAAATATCGAAAAAAATCACAGATCAACAAATCTTGCCCTGACTTCTGGTGTAGGGATCATACAGGCGTCTTTTTTACCATACCACTTATACCGGTTTCTGGCCACCCAATCGTATACGGCGTTTCTTATGAACGGTGGCACTATGATAAAAGCGAATAATAAAGGATACAAGCCTTTCAGACGCTTACAAAGATGTAAAGCTGCTGATGATTTAGTGTGTGCTTTGTTTTTTACAATAAATACAACACTATCTGTTGTTGAAGCATCAATACCATATTTTTGCATCAAGTGCTTCCCTGTTTCTGACTGCAGTGATGCGAAGTGAAGTGCCGGGTGTTTTTCCCTGTTAATAATAAATTGAATCGAAGCATCACAGAAGTTACAAACCCCATCAAACAAAACAATACCGTTGTATTCAATTCCTTCTTTCATCTGCCGATAATGATGGCAAAAGTATGAATTCCTGATGGTATAAGATCATAAATAACGCTTATTAACATTTCCGGTATTAACTAATAAAATCGATGCGAGGAATACAAAAAATAACGTTCCTGCCTGGGTTTGAAGCATCGACTCAACCAGGAAGTTGATGGTTATAATTAATCCAAAAAGTACCAGGATCACTTCTTTCCGGGTAAACCCTGCAACCAGGATCCCTACTGTTAAAAAAACAAGTAAAATTCCGCCGATAATTCCTGTGCCCAGGGTTGTTTGCAGGAACTGGTTATGTGCATTCAAATGTTTTTCGAGCGCCCCGGTCATTCCGTTCTTTTCATATGCGGTATACAAAGCATCATTTGCATCGCCAGGGGTAACACCCAGCAACAAATTGTTTTTTATAATAGTTGCAGCTTCATTCCAGATTAAAACACGCACCGCATTACTTTCTGAAGTTGTTTTATCAATGGCTTTGCCCGATCCCGCAAAATCAAATGCATTGCGCAAACGTTGGACGGGAGCAAAATCGGTTATGAGTACAAAAAAAGAAGATATGGAAACCAGAACGATAATTGCAGCTAAAAGGATATACTTTTTTCTTTTAAATAGTACATAAAACAGGAGAACCGGCAGTAAAACAAACAGGCTCAGCATTCCCATTTTTGACGCACTCATAAAAACCCCAAGTGCTAACACCAGGCAACACATTATTACCAGCAGAACATTATGCTTTGCCGCTTTAAAATAATTAATTCCCAATACACTTAAGATCATTATTGAAAAAACACAATACATGGCAAAATAGCCGGGATGCATAAAAAAAGAAAATTCCGAATAAAACAGGTACTTGCTTTCATGCTGGAACAAATAAAAGTAAAAGGCCCTCACCACATTAAAAAGTGTGCAGGCCACCGTTCCATAAGCAAAGAAACGAAGTACTTTCCTGATATCGATCCGGTTAAATTCCTGTGTAAATAGTAATAAGGGGAAGGCAATAAACCCCAATTTTATTTCTATTGCCGTTATTGCTTCCTTTTTATTATCGCTAAAAAAATACCCGAGTGCATGCAAAAAAAAGAACAGTAAAAATACATAGGTCCATTTGTTTGCAACAAGTGCTTTCATCCCGGCTTTTACATTTCCTAATGCAAAAAAAGTGATAAGGGATATTACCAATACAATCGCGACCCCAAAATTGAAAGGCAGCAAAAATGCGATCAGCAAAAGAGGCAGGTAATTATGCGTTGTATAATACTGTTTTAAACTCATTACAGGTTATCCAATTCTGTTTTTAGTTTGGCTGCTATCTTATCCCTATTGAAATTTTCTTTTACGTACTCCCTGCCTTTTTTACCCAGTTCCAATCGGAGCTGATGGTTGGTGGCCAGTTGTACGCATGCTTTTGCCAGTTCATTCTCATTTTCCGGTTCAAAGTACAAACCACATTTCCCCTGGTCGATGAAAAGGTTTTTTGCTTCACCATCCACACCCAGCACAATTGGTTTTTCCATGGCCAGGTTTTCGAATATTTTGGATGGAATAGCTCCTAAAAACAAATCCATCTTTTTAAGCGGAATCACCGAAGCATCTGATGCCATGACAATTTCCGGCATTTCTTTTTTACTGACTGCACCGAAGAAAAAAACATTTTCAATATGCAAATCTGCCTTCAACTTTAGCAATTTTTCCTTTTCAGGGCCGCTTCCTAAAAGAATGTACTTTATGCGTTTATTTTCTTTAGTTAGCTGAGCAGCTTTCAAAATAACCTCCAGGCCTTGTGCCAGTCCAATGATCCCGGCATACAGGAAAAGAATGTCGTCGGCATTAAAATTGTTTTTGCTTCTCCAGCTATCCTTATTCCCAACTGAAGGATCATAAAAATCCGGATCAACTCCGTTGGGTAACCAAAATGTTTTTACCTGTGGGAAACGCTCATTAATGTTTTTACAAATACCCTGCGTTTGTCCCGTAACCAAAACTGATCTCTTATACAATTTCGCTTCCAATCTATAGGCAAGTCCCAACATATATTTATTGGTAACAACTCCCAGCTTTTCCGCACTTTCGGGCCAGAGGTCAGAAACATTGAAAATAAGTTTCGCTTTTTTCTTTCTCTTTAAATATAATGCGCTCCAACCCAGGAAAAGCGGAGGTGATTCGCACAGGATAAAATCTACTTCACCAATCATCTTCTTCCCTACTCCTGCGGAAGAATAAACAAAAGAAAAATAATTTAATAAACGTTGTATAATGGATTTATTTTTTGGAATATAAATGGAAGACCTGTGCACAGGAATACCCTGGATTTCTTCGTAATGATATTTCTTTCCCTCATATTCTTTATAGATCTTCATCTGAGGGTAGTTTGGCATTGCCGTTAAAACTGTTACGTCCACTCCCATCTTCTGAAGACGAACAGCAAGCTCAAACAACCTGTTTTGAGGAGCGCCAACTTCAGGCGGAAAGTATTGCGTGAGAATCAGTAATTTTTTTTGATCTGCCATACATTCTGGTTCCTGCAAAGTTAAAATAAGTCCTGTAATAAACGCCTGTTATTTCTCCAGGATCTGCTCATAAACATGTATCATGCTTTTGAGATTCTGATCCCAATTATAAAGCTCCAGGGCACGTTTTCTCGCCTTTTTGCCATTTGTCTGTGCAAGTTCCGGGTTATCGATATACATGCCAATAGCATTTGCAGCTTCTTCTACAGAATTTCTCTTTACAATGATACCACAGGGCTCTGACCCTAATACTTCTTTAAAACCGCTTACATCACTCGCAACAACCGGTTTTTCGAGTGCCATTGCTTCCACAAGTGAAACACCAAAACTTTCACTGTCCAATCTCGACAGGCTCACGAAAATATCTATTGAACGATGATATTCCATTATTTTATCGTGTGGCACTTTCCCGGTGAATGTAACCTTATCAGCAATACCTAATTCAGCAGCCAGGTTTTCATACTCACTTCGCTTGCTTCCATCTCCAACGAATAAAAGTGAAAGTTGTTTATCCCTGTACTTTTTTATCACCTGGTCAAAAGCCCTGATCAGGATATCAACTCCGTATTTTTCTTCCAATGATTTTACGAGGCCAATTGTAGTTATCTCTCTTTTTGCTTCCTCAATTTTAAAATAAGCAGCATCGATTCCAAAAGGAATAACTTCTACTGCTTTATTTATATATTTCTGTGTCTCATTCTTCATGCTTATGCTTGTAGAACAAAGCACCGAAGATTTAGAGAGAATATTCTGAAGCAATAACTTGTGTAATGGACTTTTTTTTGGAAAATCGTAAACATCCGAACCCCATACAGAAATAACAAAAGGTTTGAATTTACTTCTCATACCAAGCATTCCATAGCTGGTTGCATAATGTGCATGAAGAATATCAGGTGCAAAAGAAACAATGGTTTGTTTGAGCTTCTTTACGTTTTTAAGATAACCCAGTTTGGAAGTCAATTTTGTATTACCCGAATTGATCTCTGGCTCATGAAGAATAATAATGTTTTTATGATCTTTATACCAAACACTATCAGAACGGTTAAGACTAAAGATCCCAACCTGCAAACCAGCGGCAGCAAGACCTTTTGCCCACTTTTGGGTATGTGCCGAAGCGCTATTGGATAAAAGCAGGATCTTCACTTATGCAACTGATTGTTTATTAAGAAACAAATATTGAAAAAATCGCTTTTGCGTAAACAGGTATGCTTTACATTTTCTCCATAAACCTGTGTTTATAATAGAAAGTGGTAATAAAATCAATATTCGCAGAAGTATATGAAGCTGAAATACGAGTATACTGAGTATAAAATTAATATACTGACGATGTTTCCTGTAGAATTTCAGTTTACTTATGATCTGGTTGGAAATAACAAGACTTTGATTTTTTTTAGAAGACTCACCCACATAATGTTTTACTTTCCATGTTGGAAAATAGATACTTTTGCCCTTTTCTTTCTTTACACGGTAGCATAAATCCACATCATCCATCCAGAATAAATTTTCATCCAGGCCACCCATCTTAACTACCAGTTCTTTTTTCATTAATATACATGCACCGGAAATAGAATCAACTTCGGTGGCGGATGTATAAGTTGCCAATGGATAATTAAGCGGGTCAATCAACTTATTCAGAAAAAGAGCTTCTAAAAGATGGGCAAACACACCCTGGAATTTCCATGCGGATGCTTGCAGGCTTCCATCGGGGTTTTCTACTTTCGGGCCAATTAAAGTGGGCTTGTCTTGTTTTGTAAGATAATCGATTGCCTGTGTAATATTAGCATCGATCAACTCTGCGTCCGGGTTAAGCATCAATAGCCACTCTCCTTTTGCGATTGCAAAGCCCTGGTTGTTGGCCCCGGAAAAACCTGCATTGTGTTTGTTGGCTATAAAAGTAACATCAGGGTACTTACTTTTAATCAATGCTTCAGTTCCGTCAACGGAAGCATTATCAATCACTATAACCTCATATGGAATTGTACAGTACTTTTTTACCGACTCAATTCCGGCGCACACAAAGTCCTTTACATTATAGCTCACTATAATAACAGAAATAAGTGGATGTTGCCCGGAGTTCATCATAATTACTTCGTCAGTCTTCTTTTAGCGTATAAAAATAAAGGAAACAAAAATACTATTTCCAATACCTTTATCTTCATAAATGGATACTTATTTAAAAGATCCGCATATTGCTCCCTATGCTCTTTATTTTTGCCCGCAACTATTTCCGCTTCAATTGCCCTGAGCTTAGTATACAGATATAACTTAAGCCGGTCGCCCGATCCAAATGCTTTACGTAAATTATCGAATACCGGTTTTACATTGATTTTGTTGATCAGGATTGGCGTTTCGAAAAAACGGATCCTGAAATTGTTTTTCGAAACGTTTACGGATGTAGTGGAACACATGTGAACAGCAAAATGAACCAGGGGTTTATCAAGATAGATTATACCGGATAGCGACGCTATGCGTAATGTATGTTCCAGGTCACATACCTGTAAAAAATCAGGATCAAAAATACCGGAACGGCGATACATTTCTTTACTAAAAAAAACGAGTGACGGTTCTGCTATAAAATTCAGCCCAATATTTTGTATAAAAAGTTCTGCTATCTCAGAAGTAGTGAAATAAGTTATTTGTTCGGGATTACTCGCGGGCAGTGATACGACTTTATTCTTATAATAATCGATTACATCCTGAGGAGCTTCTTTATCGAAAACATAGCTTCTTTTAGAAATGACCATACTTCCGGGATGAAGCTGTGCAACGCTCATCATCTCTTCTATACAGTTTGGCTCCATGAAATCATCCTGGAAAAGAATTTTTATCCAACTCCCTGTTGCCTTGTTTAATGTAGCGTTCCAATTCCCTACAAGACCAAGATTCTGATCGTTTGAGGAAAATTTTATGCGTTTGTCTTTTTCCTCATACTCCTTTACAATATTCTTTGTATCATCAGAAGAACAATCGTCATTCACAATAATTTCAAGGTCCTGATAAGTCTGGCCCAGGCATGAGTCGAGGCTCCTTTTTAAAAAAGAAGAACCATTATAGGTAGGAATACATATGCTCACCAGGCCGGAACTCACTTTATTATCTGATTTAAATTCTCTTTAAATTTTTCAATATCAATTCTAATATTATCTACATCTTGTATCTCACACAATTGATAATAATAGTCAAAACCCAAACTATTACTCATGCTCCAATAACAGAAATTAGGCTGATCGTTTCTAATCAACTCAAATATACTAGCTTTTTCAGGCATAAACATCATATTGGTAAGATTTGCGCCATGACCGGACACCAATACTTGCGCTTTTTTCATTAATTGAATTTGCTCTTCCAGCGAATGATCTTCAAAATAGACAACCGTAAAGCCACGATCCAAAACCAATTTCAGTATTTCATCTTCATTCACAATTTTCCTTTTAACCTGCTTCGCGCGGCTCACATATATGCGCTTGTAATCGAATTTGTCCGGAACTTTAGTCAAAATCTTATTCCTGATCTCCTTAAGTAAACCTTTATGCTGATGGCCCGAAGCAGCCGCATAATTTTGCAAATAAAATTTATCAAATAATAAGGTTTCTGTTTTTCCAATGTGTTTGATCCTAGCATCATCAAAATACTTTAATGAATTTGTGATAAAGGCAGGCGCATTTTCCGGAAGCAGGATCAAAGCATCCCCCAGGTTCTTCTTTGCAAGCCATAAACGTGGTAATGAGTCAATCATCCAATGATAGTAATTGATCATCGACCAATGATCGTAAACCAGGATGCATTTTTCGGAAGAACGATTTTTTTCTGTTCCTAACCTTTTTCCCAACAGGTACAACCATCCATATTTATTGGCAAATACCGGGTGGGGCAATGCTGCAATACATATCTTTAATCCCTTAAAAATAATGCCCTCATATGTTACTCCTACATTTGTAAGCTCGAATACTTCAAGGTCCGAAGTACTGTAAGTTTTATAACTATGCTCACTATGAAAAAGAGCTTTATCACGTTCATCAAAATTAAGCGGATAAGGATAATCGTATACTTCGCAGGGCTCACTGTAAATAACACTTAATGGAATAGGTTTAATAAATCCTGCCTTCTCCATGACTTTTCTAAGCGATCCCAAAAAGTTATCCGTAGTACTTCTAAGTTTATTTAGTATCCTTTTTAAATCCATTATTTTCTGATCATTCTCCAGATCGGCCTGAACAGCCTGTAAAGCAAAGTTTTTACCTGGTATGCAAATCGTTTCATGTCGCCCATTTCATTTTTCTGGCCGGAAAGTACTTTGTTGAAATCGATGAGTTTCGTATTCGGGTTATGCTTATTTATTAATTGAATATAGTG
>DASWXS010000377.1:0-1513 GCA_036405375.1 Bacteroidia bacterium | reverse complement strand
CCAGCCAATACGGAAGTAGAAGATATGATTCCTGCACAAGATTAATCTAATGTGTATTTTTTATAAAGAACCCCGGTCAGTAAACCTGAACCGGGGTTCTTTATTAACCGCATATTATTGCAGTAATCCCGTTTTTTTATTACTTTTAATTAATTATTACCCAGCATCATGGCTCAAAAAACCGACTTAAACAATTCACTTGTTTCCATTGTACTCAACAATATGTCGGAGAGCGTTTTTGTTACCGATAATAGTTTCACAATTCTTGAGTTTCACGGCGGACTTTTCAGGTCGGGGAAACTTAGTGCCACAAAGATCACTGATATTTTTGCAGAAGGCATTTCATTCGTTGAAGCTAAGCTGCACTTTAACGGAAAAGAAACGGTAAAATTCCTGCACGACTTTGTTTTAAAAGACAAAACAGTAATACATACAAAAATCCGCGTGGTGAAGGTAGGAGATGGGCTGGATCGTAAGCTCATCTTTTACATTAAGAATAATACAAAAGGAAAAATGTACCGGAAGGATATTATTAAAAAATTCCTGACGATCGAACAGCTTTCCAAATCGAGAAAGATCCGCGACGGGCGACTGGATGAGGCTATTTATGAAATACTGGAACTTGCCGCTAAAGCCACTGATACACAACGGGTAAATGCCTGGGTTTTTGATCACGAACATACACAGATAAAATGCATAGGTAATTTCGATCTTAAATTAAATCGGTTTGTGGAGCAGGAAGGATTGCCCCGGATTGCTATGCCCAACTACTTTAAATTATTTGAGTCGGAAAAGATTATCTGCACTGCCGATACATATGTAGATCCGAAAACCATAGAAATGCTTGATATTTACCTCAAGCCACATAGCATCAAAGCGATGATGGACATTCCTATTCGCATAGAGGGAGATATGATAGGGGTGGTTTGTTTTGAAAAAACAAGGTCCACACATGAGTGGAATCTCCAGGAGCAAAAGTTTGGATTGGTTATCGCTCAAATGATTTCGCTTGCTATTGAAACGCACACCAAACTAACCAATCAGAAAGACCTTGAGCTTTCGGTTTCAGAACAACGTGTGCTGTTACAGGAAGTGCATCATCGTGTAAAAAACAACCTGGCTATTATATCAAGTCTTATCAACCTGCAGGCAGATAAATCGAAGGATGATTATCATAAAGCGTTGTTTGAAGAATGCCGGAACCGTTTGAACTCCATTGCTACTATTCACCAGATGCTTTACCGGAGCAAATCATTTTCCAAGATCAATTTCAAAGATTATTTAGGTGAAATCGTAAACAGCTTATACGACTCTTACAGAACAGGTGAGCAGGAAATTATCATAACACGCGACCTGGATGATATAAATGTAGATCTCTCACAGGGAATTCCATTATCCCTGATCGTGAACGAGGTAATTACCAACTCCTTTAAACATGCGTTTAAAGGCCGTTCCAAAGGAACTATTCATGTTGAATTGAAAGGTGTTCCCGGTAAAAAAAGAACATTGCTTA
>DASWXS010000376.1:0-2828 GCA_036405375.1 Bacteroidia bacterium | reverse complement strand
GTAGTAAAGGCAATTTGTGGATAGGTACTAAAACAGGATTGAATGAATTTGTAAATGAAAAGGAATTCAAAACATATACAACGGCTAACGGACTGCCATCCAACAATGTTTCCTCGCTTGCCTCTGATACTAAAAGCAGGTTATATATCGGAACGGATAAAGGTTTATGCTACTACAGCAATAGCAAATTTATTCTTGTTAAAGAATTACAGGGAGTGCCTATAAGCTGTTTGCTTTATCACCAGGATATTGGATTGCTGATTGGAACAAACACCGGATTTTATATGATGGAAGGAAACAAGCCTTACCAGGTAGAACTTCCCAATTCTTCAAATGATGTTAATTGCCTTACTTATCAACGATCCTCCGGAATCTGGATCGGAACAACCGAAGGATTGGTTCAACTGCATCCTGAAACGAAAAAAACCATTTTGTATGGAATTGCTAATGGCCTAATAGAAGATAATATAGCATCGCTTACTGCTGATTATAACAGAACTATTTGGGTTGGTACACATAGTGGCCTTATGAAATTTAACGGAAATGCATTTTCGTATTACAAAATATCCTCCGATCAAAACAGTAATAATATCCTCTGTTCATATATTGATTATGAAGAAAATATGTGGTTTGGAACACACGCAGGCCTTTTTAAATTTCGTGATGAAGGATTTGTAAGCTATGGGCCGCATGATGGATTGACAGGAACAATGGTGTTCCCGATCACAAGGGATAATGAAGGAATATTATGGATTGGTACAGAGTCAGAAGGACTGTTTAAGTTCGAGAATAATATTTTTGAGCAGATAAAAAGTAAAGACGGAACAGTAGGTGATTCTATCAATTGTTTCCTTACGGAGAAAGACAGGCTTCTTGTTGGGAGCAGTACCGGGCTGGCAGCGATGATTTCAGGAAAATTTATTAAAGTAAAGAATATTCCAAATGAGCATGTTTATAAAATTACCAGAGATAGTAAAGATAATTATTGGATAGGTTCACTTGGAGTTCTTTATCAATGTAAGATCAATAACAAGCAGGAAGCGGAAATTATCAAAACCCTTAAACTACCGCGAGCTACACAGGATTACCAGGTATGGGGAATTGAAGAAGATTATAAAGGAGATATGTGGATAGGAGCATACCTTGGCGGACTATATAAATATACCGCTAATGGTTTTGAATTGCTTGATACGAAGCTGAAGATTAATACAGAAGATATTTTTACATTAACACGCGACAGGAATGGTATTATTTACGCAGGATCGTTGGAAGGTTTATATATAATCGAACCTAAAACATACGGAGTAAAACACATTTCTGAAGACAATGGTTTAAGTTCGAATCTTATTTATTCATTACTGCTTACAAATAATGAAAATGTATTGTGGGTAGGAACAAACCAGGGAGTGAACAAGATTGATCTTTTCCAATTGTCACAAAATGGAAACCTGAGTATCAACACGTATTCAAAAGCAGATGGTTTTAAAGGAGTAGAATGTAATGTGGGTTCGTATGGAGATCCGGATGGTACATTATGGTTTTCGACAGTGAATGGGTTGATTCGATACAATCCTGCTTTATTTACACAAAATGATAAAGAAGCAAAGCTCACAATTACCGGGATCAATTTATTTTACCAGGATACACTTTTACCGGACAGCAGCATCCTGCCCTATGATATTAATAATATAACATTTAGATATTCTGGAATCTGTTTGAGCAACCCCGAGAAAGTGATGTACATGCATAAACTGGAAGGATTCGATAAATACTGGAGCCCGGAAACAAAAGAAAATGTGACGCTCTATAGTAATTTGCCTCCGGGAAATTACGTGTTTAAAGTTCGTTGCTGTAATAACGAAGGTGTATGGAATGCGCCTGTTTCATTTGCTTTTAGCATAAGCCGGCCCTATTATCAAACATGGTGGTTCATACTTTCTGTAATTGGGCTTTTCGTGAGCATCATCATTATCATCTTCCGCATCCGTTTGAACCAATTAAGAAAAGAGGAGCGAAAAGAAACAGAAAAGCAGATTGAGATATCTAAAAATCAATTGAAGGCTTTGCGTGCGCAAATGAATCCACATTTTATGTTCAACTCCCTTAATTCGATACAGAATTATATTGTAAACAATAAAGACGATCGTGCAGTAATGTACCTGAACAAATTTGCAAAACTCATGCGCCTTATATTGAATAATTCCGAAAAATCTGTTGTTACACTCAAGGAAGAGTTGGACGCGATGAAGTTGTATATTGAACTGGAGCAAATGCGTTTTCAAAACCGCTTCCAGTTTAGGATAACAGTAAGTGATGAAATTGATACAGAGTTTGAGCAGATTCCAACAATGCTGATTCAGCCATATGTTGAAAATGCTATTTTACACGGATTAAACCCTAAGCCAGGTGAAGGGTTGCTGCAGATTGACATTCGCCTTGCGGCAGGTGTAATGATCTGTTCCATTATTGATAATGGAATTGGAAGGGAAAAATCCGCGGAAAATCGTCGTTTATCAGCGAAGGAGCATAAATCCATGGGAATGAGTATCACTAAGCAAAGATTACAAATACTCAATACCATTAATAATTCTAACCTGAGTGTGAGGATTAATGACCTGAAAGATGAAAAAGGTTTGCCATTGGGAACAAAAGTTGATATATTTATTCCGATAACTTAAAACTGAAACTATGATAAGAGCAGTGATTATTGAAGACGAAGCTGAAAGCAGGGAATTACTTGCAGCACTTGTAACAAAAAATTGTGAAGGTGTTACAGTTGTTGACACTGCAGGCAACGTAGAGGCTGGGGTAGAAGCCATAAAAAAGCA
>DASWXS010000375.1:0-2171 GCA_036405375.1 Bacteroidia bacterium | reverse complement strand
CTGCGAACATCCTTGTTGGATCTTCACCTTCTCTTTTGAAAGGATAAATTCCGGAAGTGTATGGAAATTCTCCGGGGAAATTTTCACGCAAGCTCCACTTCAGAATATCTCCCCAGCCACTGAATTTTGGGACAGCCACCTTCGGGATCTGTGTATGTGATAAACTTTCGTAATGCGTTTTGATTTTAATTTCCTTATCACGTACCCTGAAAATATAATATTCGTTTTGATATTGTTCTTTGCGTTGTGTCCAGGTTTCCAGTAATTTTTTGTTGTGTCCTTCCAGGTCGAGTTCAACCTGTGCATATTGTTCTTCCAACGCTTTCACCAAACGATCTCTATCAGCCCCGTCTGCCGAACGGGCAGGCATTTTACTCGCTTTGATAGATACAATGGTATTTTTGATACTGTATAACTGCTCAGCCACTTCTGCCTGTGAAGCCACACGTTTATCATAACCTCTGTTATTTTCAGAGATCTCGCTCAGGTAACGTGTACGAGCCGGAGGAATAATAAATATCTTCTCACTCATTTCATCGGTGATCGCGAAACCAGATTTCAGGTTGGCACCGGTTTTCTCTACCAACTTATCCATAACAGCCTTGTAAAGGCTATTCATTCCCGGATCATTGAACTGGGATGCAATTGACCCAAACACCGGGAGTTTTTCATCCGGTGTATCCCAGAGATTGTGATTGCGCTTGTATTGTTTTTTTACATCGCGCAATGCATCCAATGCCCCACGTTTATCAAACTTATTTAATGCAATGATGTCAGCAAACTCTATCATGTCGATCTTCTCGAGCTGCGTTGCGGCCCCATATTCAGGAGTCATTACATACAAACACATATCACTGTGTTCTGTAATTTCTGTATCACTCTGACCGATACCTGCTGTTTCCAAAATTACAAGGTCAAAATTGGAAGCCTTTAAAATATCTACCGCATGCTGCACATGTTTGGAAAGGGCCAGGTTACTTTGGCGCGTAGCCATAGAACGCATAAAAACCCTGTCGTTACGAATCGAATTCATGCGAATCCTGTCGCCTAACAATGCACCGCCTGTTTTACGTTTACTTGGATCAACAGAGATAATCCCAATTTGTTTTTCGGGAAAATCAATTAAGAAACGGCGAACTAATTCATCAACCAAACTTGATTTACCGGCACCACCTGTTCCGGTAATACCCAATACAGGAACTTTAGAAGTTTTTGCCATTTCCTGGATCTTCTTCATCATTGCTTCACTTTCAGGATTTCCGTTCTCGGCTGCTGAGATAAGTTTAGCAATAGATTTATGATCTTTTTCTTTGATATGATTTACTTCTCCATTCAGGTTTACACCTGTAGGGAAGTCCGCTTGTCTCAACAAATCATTAATCATCCCCTGCAATCCCAACTCGCGGCCATCATCAGGACTATAAATCCGGGTTATACCATGTTTGTGTAGTTCTTCAATTTCTGTTGGAAGAATTACACCACCACCACCACCAAATATTTTGATATGCCCGCAGCCACGTTCTTTCAACAGGTCGTACATGTATTTAAAATACTCGACGTGTCCGCCCTGGTAAGAAGTAATTGCAATAGCATTAGCATCTTCCTGGATAGCACAATTAACAACATCAATAACGCTTCTGTCGTGGCCAAGGTGTATTACCTCAGCACCGCTGCTTTGCATAATACGACGCATGATATTGATGGCGGCATCGTGCCCGTCGAAAAGAGCGGCAGCCGTTACCAAACGAATTTTATTTTTGGATTGATATGCAGTAGTTTCCATGATCTTAAAATCTTTTGAGAGAATCCAAAAATAGGTATTTAGCTATGGAAATACAAGCGTTTTAGACGAATAAACCTTAATCAGGAACAAAAAAGAATACCAAAAATATGGAAGTGCAATCCTATTTTTTTTCGGTGGCTTCCAGGCCTATTCCCAGGCTGAAAGTAAACCCGGACTGGTAGAAACCATAAGGAACTTCTGTATTCGATTTAAAGAACCACAATTTCGTCCATTTTCCACTGGTAACATCATGCTCATATTCGGCAGAAGCAGTAATCACTATTTTACCGATAAATACTTTTGCCGATAACCTTGCTTTTGGAGAAAAGTAGGTGTTCTGGGATTGAACAGAACGATTACCATATAATCTTAATCTTCCTGTATTGGC
>DASWXS010000374.1:0-3408 GCA_036405375.1 Bacteroidia bacterium | reverse complement strand
CGGAAATACATTTTTTTAATAGAGCTCTTTTCTGCATTTGCCAGTTGCCGGTAATAATCGTGCTCAATATTGCTTTCCCTGTAAATTTTCATCCGTTTCGCCAAACGTTTATTGGCAAGTATTCCGCAAGTGTGAAGGCCTTCGAACAATATAGGGTGTTTGTCCCGGAGCAGGTTATTCAACAATTCTTCAGAAAGCCTCGTTCTTACAATATAAGGCAAACGGCTCACCTGGTAGAGAGCCAATGTTTTCCGTTTGTAATAAAACACTTTTTCGCAATACTGCTCTAATACTTTCTGCTCTCCCCTGCCGTATTCAAAACAATGCAGGGTGATCTTTACCCCCAGCTTGTGCAATTGTTTCAGTTTGTAAAAAACATCAATCACACCACCATAATTGGCAGGATAAGGAACATCGAAAGATATAATGTGGAGGGATTTCAATTTTAAGTTTTCCAAAAATAATGTATTTTTAGCAGGTAATGAAACGTCTTTTCTTCTTCTATATTTTGCTCCTGCTTTTCGGATCCGGCAATTTATCTGCACAATTAAGCAATGTGGATTTATGCAGGCCAGATGTGTTTCGCTACGCAAACAAGTTGTATGTATTTGGTTACCTGGAAAAAGACGGAGAGCTTTTTTTTCAATTACAACGTTTGTCGCCCGACTTAAAGACAGAAAAGGACATCAGCATCAGCCTGGGAAAAAGAAAATGTGCCGATTACTATTCCATTCATTCAGACACATTACACAACTATCTCAATTTTGTACTACAGGAAAGTAATAATGACAAAACCTGCATGGTACTTCGATTCGATAAGAACCTGAAAGCCATAGCGGAGATAAACGACGCCGAGATCGCCCGGGTAAATACATTTACAGCTTACGAAAAGGAGTTTTATTATTATAAAAACGAATTGTATGTGGTAAGGCCACTGAGCCGCGATTCTGCACACAAGTTCATTTTACAGCAATATAACATAAAAGACAGCAGTAAAGTGTTTGAGTATGTAGCAGGCTGGCAATTGAATTTCGCGAAGCAACAGTACCATCGCTGCAAAATCATTCGCGTTGATGATGAATATGTATACATGTTCATCAACGTACTGAGTGGAACAAAAAAAGGACAATGGATACAATACGTAAACAAAGCGAGCGGAGAGATCACCTATTCTGTGAAGTTAAATAAAGAGGAAGATGGCTACACTTACTTATATGCGGCGCACTATTATGATACAGACAACAAACAGCTTCATGTAACAGGCTATAAATTTCAGAACAAATCGATTACTGAAGGATATACGAAAGTGGATTATCCTTCGGGTAAAATAAAACCTGTTCCGGTATTTGTTTGTTCTGTTGATTCCACAGGCGAGTTGATATCGCTTACCGAAAACGGTGTGCTTCCTCCACCTGATATTGAACGTGAAAAGGAATTCAGGCAATACGTTCTGAAAGTAAACAAATTTAACTACCAAAGCGGAAAGTATAATTTCCTGTTCGATGTTATTGGTTCAACCAACGGCACTTTATATAAAACATACGGGTATGCTTTCTGCTCATTGGAAAACGATACAGAAAGCGGAACAGCGAAACCAAAGCCGGGCGTTTTTAATTGTACATATCGCGACTCAAAGATTAAAGAGGCAAAATTCATTTTCAACACCTACGAAATGGATGCAAAAAACAATGCAGAAGAAATCCTATACAAACCTGCTGTTTCATCATCGTTCAAATTATTCAGTTGGGAGCCCGGATATACTGATAATAAAGTAAACATGGTATCGGTGTTTTCAAATAAAAAAGAAACCGTTATATTCAGGTATCAACTAGCAGAAGGCAAATGGAAAAACACAGAAGTAAACAGGGCCGAAGTAAAGGAGTTTACGAAAGTTTTTTCTTTCGATCCGGAGCAAATCCTTATCTTTAAGAATACGACCTATGATCCTGAAACAAAAATCATAAAAGGCTTTACTGCCTCACTTATTAAATAAAACAATATGAAAGTTATTGGTAAACTAGTATTCCTAATCTGCCTGTTTGCAGCATCATTCGGTTTTGTGGGCGACAGCGGAGCTATTAAAGGAAAAATAAAGAGCGGTGTTTTGCAATTGGGTAAAGCACAGTTTAAAGGAGAATGGCAGCTGGACGAGCTCATCAATGCTATTGGTACTGATTACCGTAAACGCGATGGTTACAATACAACTTATACTTATGATGAAAAAGGAATTGTATTGTTCAACCCCAAAGACACTAAAATTGTTTCAGAAGTACAGTTTTACTTTACAAAACCAGCAGAAACGAACAATGTTATGTCAACCGGTTTGTTTACAGGTGAAATGAAAGTAGACAAACTAAAGGTGCGGGCCGATCTCACTTCTGCAGAAATGAAGAAAAAACTTAAAAAGTGGGCCGATAGCGATTCGTATATGGAACATAATTACAGAAAAGAGTTGAACGGCGTTTATATTTATTTCCTTTTTAATGATGCAGAAACCACGCTTATAAAAATGAGCGTTGGAGTTGCTAAAAAGAAATGACATGTCACACTCCATTCGGGCTGCAAATACCAGTGATGTTGAAATTATAGCTGAACTTGGCCGTTCTACCTTCCTGGACGCTCATAGCAGCTCCGCACCCAAAGAAGACATGGAGAATTATCTTACTGAAAAGTTTAGTAAAGACGTTGTGAAGAACGACCTGGACAATCCAACTAATATTTTTCACTTGCTTTTTTTTAGCGACAAGCCAGCGGGTTATAGCAAAATACAGCTTAACACTCCATGTACTTTTCTTCCCGAAAATGATGCCGTTTGTAAAATGGAGCGTTTGTATATTTCGAAAGATTTTTACGATAAAAAGCTGGGATATAAACTGTTCGTCTTTAACAAAGAGCTTTGTTTGCAGAACAATCAAACCGGGTTGTGGTTAACCGTATGGGTTGAGAACGAACGCGCTGTAGCCTTTTATGAACGTCTCGGGTTCAGGATCATTGGCGAGATCCTGTTTAAAGTGGGAGCAACACAAAACCCCAATTATGTAATGTGGCTGGAATTTTAACAACTATCGGGTAATAAGCTCCCCTCCTTCTCTTTCTTGTTTGTTAAATACGTTGGCATGATTTTTCCATCTATTGGTAAAATCTATCGCCATGAAAAATCAAAACTTATTATATGCGCCGGTATTTGTTATTACATTACTTTTTCTTTCTTCCTGTGAGGCGATTTCTGACATTATCCGGTTCGGAATGGGCGTTGGTCTTTTTATCGGGGTCCTGGTAATTGTTGTGATGCTTGCTTCCTTATTACATGCAAGCAGGAATAAAAACAACTCTTAAGATCCTTTGTTTTCAAGCATTACAGCCAGCATCTTATTTTTCAAAAATTAGCGCCTTTTTTCCGGGATAGTA
>DASWXS010000373.1:0-2938 GCA_036405375.1 Bacteroidia bacterium | reverse complement strand
TGCATGGAGAATTTTACGTACCTCTTCCTTAACCGATCAGATCTTTATAAAAGCGCAACGTATCCGGAGTATTGAGCAGAAAGGTACACAAAAGATCCAGGATGATATAAAAGGTGAATATATCGGTATCATCAATTATTGTGTAATTGCCCTTATCCAGATCGAGTTGGGAGATGATCCGCGCACGGAGCTTCCTTATGAAGAAACAGCTGCATTATACGAAAAGCATTTTAATGCCACCAAAAAGCTGATGGAAGATAAGAACCATGATTACGGTGAGGCATGGAGGGATATGAGAATCAGCTCGTTAACTGATTTAATTTTAATGAAAATTTTAAGGGTAAAGCAGATCGAGGATAATGCGGGGCAAACTATTATTTCGGAAGGAATTGATGCCAATTATATGGACATGATCAATTATTCGGCTTTTGCATTGATCAAACTTACGGAAGAAACCAAATAAATTTGCCTCATTTCTCTGCAAATCAATAACCTGGACTGGCTAAAATTTGCTTTTCAAAAATTAAAAATATACTTTAGCAGTATCAAATCCTGATTATGAAAAAGAAACTATTCCTTGCAGCAGCTTTTTTAGCATTGGCTTCAGTTGTGTTCGTGGCGTGTAAGAAAGAAGATAACAGTGGTGTTTCTGTTGGTTATTCGCAGGACAAAGGTACAGGTAATAACCCCAATGCCTCTTCAACGGGTTCTACAACTACAGCAAGTACTACCTGATTTTCGTTTTTTAGATAATAACTACGGTCATTACAAGTGATCGTAAATATTTACTTCTCTTTCCAGTTCAACTCCGAATTTAGCTTTTACACTTTTAAGGATCTCTGTGGAGAGATTATAAATTTCTGATCCTTTTGCATGCCTGTAATTTACCAGCACCAATGCCTGGTTTACATGTACTCCCGCATCACCTTCACGTTTGCCTTTCCAGCCGCATTGTTCAATAAGCCATCCAGCAGCCAGTTTCACATTCCCGTTTTCTAATGGATACCCAACTATATTTGGGAATTCCAACTTCAAAGATTCATATTTATCAGAAGGAACTTCCGGGTTTTTAAAGAAACTTCCGGCATTTCCTATTTGTGCTGGATCTGGTAACTTGCTGCTTCGAATACGTATCACGGCATCGCTGACTGCTTTAATAGAAAGTTCTTTTATACCCATTACTTCCAGCTCTTTTTCAATAGCACCATAGCTCGTATTGAACTGAGGATTTTTATTTAACCGGAAGGTAACCGAAGTGATCAAATATCTGTTCTTCAATTTACGTTTGAAAACGCTTTCCCTGTAGCCAAACTCGCATTGTGCATTAGTGAATGTAACACGCTCTCCGTTTTTCATATCCAGGGCTTCCAGGCTATCAAATACATCTTTTATTTCTACCCCGTAAGCACCAATATTCTGCATGGGACTTGCACCAACCCTTCCGGGAATCAAAGAAAGATTTTCCAATCCGGCATAATTGTTCTGAATGCACCACAGCACAAACTCATGCCACACTTCGCCTGCACCGGCTTTCACATAATAATGTTCGGAATCTTCTTTTACCAGTCGCTTGCAGGTAATGTTGTTCTTAATTACGATCCCGTTAAAATCCTTTGTAAACAGGATATTGCTTCCGCCACCTAACACCAGTTTTTCATTGTTGGTGTAAAGCGGTTCTTTTATAAGGGAAAGAAAATCATTTTCGGTATTGATCTCCGCCATATAACGCGCCGAAACATCAATATGAAAAGTATTGTGCAATAAAAGGGATTGATTATCGTAAATATGCATGAAACAAAAATAAGCTGCATGGTGACAGCAAAAACCTGTATTTTTACAAACTATTCACAATTTAATTGACAAACACCAAAAAGCATAAAGCCATTGTTTCGGTGATCAACGACCTGGTTACGGATCAGCGTGTTCACAAGGCTTGTATGGTACTAACTGAAAAAGGTTATGATGTTGTACTGGTAGGCAGAAAAAAGCGTGACAGCATGCCTTTGAATGTGCGTCCTTATCAAACGCATCGTATGAAGCTGATGTTTGAAAAAGGTGTTGCTTTTTACGCTGAATTCCAGGTGCGCCTGTTTTTGTTTCTCCTGTTCAGGAAGAAAGACCTGCTTTACTCGAATGACCTGGATACTTTATATCCGAATTACATCAACAGCAAATTAAGTGGTGCGGCCATTATTTATGATAGTCACGAGATTTTTTGTGAAGTGCCTGAATTAATGAACAATCCTTCGAAAAAGAAAACGTGGGAGCGACTGGAGAAACGGATTGTACCGAAGCTGAAATACTGCATTACCGTTAACAGGAGTATTGCCAAATGGTTCGAAGATAAATACAAAGTAACCTTTAATGTGGTGCGTAATATTGGGAATCCGCCGCAGCTGGCGCAACTAAAAAACAGGACAGAGCTTGGTTTGCCAGCCGACAAAAAAATAGTTCTTATCCAGGGAGCGGGTATTAATATCGACAGGGGAGCGGAAGAAACAGTAGAAGCCATGACACACCTTGATGGTGTATTGTTGCTAATTATTGGAGGCGGAGATGTAATTCATATCCTGAAAGAAAATGTTGTGATGTGGGGCCTGGAAGAAAAAGTTCAGTTCAAGTCAAAAATGCCTGCAGAAGAATTGTATCACTATACCTGTAATGCAGACCTGGGAATTACGATAGACAAAAACAATAATATCAATTATCGTTATAGTTTGCCCAATAAGGTGTTTGATTTTATAAATGCAGGTGTTCCAATATTGGCAAGCCCTTTACCTGAAATAAAAAATGTAATCGACACCTATAATATTGGTGACTATATCGCTTCGCACGATCCCGCACATATTGCGGAGAAGATCAATGAAATGCTTCACCGTGCCGAATACAATGTATGGAAGGCTAACACGGTTAAGGCAAAGCAGGAAAACAACTGGCA
>DASWXS010000372.1:0-2831 GCA_036405375.1 Bacteroidia bacterium | reverse complement strand
GGCGAATTGGGATTGACTGTCTCTTCCAATATCCAATGCAAAATATTTTGAAATCATTATTGCTGTTTCTCTGTCAGAAAACTTTTCAACCAGGTATAAAATTAAATTCCATAAACTGCTTGCTCCGCCACTGCTATAAATATTTTCATGTTCCGTTATTATCGCCCCGTCTTCTACTTCCACATCCGGGTATCTTTCTTTAAATTCAGTAATATGTGCCCAATGAGTAGAACATTTCTTGCCATTGAGCAAACCCGTTTCAGCTAAAAGAAAAGCACCGATACACAAACTGGCAAGACTTGCGCCTCCCTCGTATAACTTTTTAAAATAGGGTATAGCTTCTGCATTAGCCTGTATTCCCCTTAGGGTATCGCCAAATGTAGGAGGTATGATCAATAAGTCAGTCTCAGCTACATCCCGGAGCAGCCTGTTTGTTTTGATCGTGTATTCCCCGTTATTTGCAGGAACATATTCAGTTAAGCCAACGTATTCTACCTCAAAAACGGGCTTTTTACCAAATGTTGTCAAAAATTCATTGGCAGTATGAAAAGTTCTGAATGGAGGTGTAACAGCTTCGATTACCCCATACTCCGGCACAAATACTGAAATTCGCATAGCACTAAAAATTTTGAGTCGAAAGATAACTATGTTTTGTCATAATTCACCCTTAAAGTTGTCATTTTCACAATAGACCCGATTTAACATCCCCTTGTAATTTTGAATTATAAAACTTTAAAAGAATAACAATGACTCAAATTACAAGAATTACGGTAGAAGCAGCGGTAAGTGCTCCTGTAACAAAAGTCTGGGAAGCATGGAATACACCAGAAGACATTATGAAATGGAACACCGCCGACCCGAGCTGGCATACTCCAAGTAGTGAAAACGACCTGAGAACAGGCGGGAAATTCAAACATCGAATGGAAGCCAAAGACGGGAGTTTCGGTTTTGATTTCGAAGGTACTTATGACCAGGTGGATCTGCATCGGGAAATTACCTACACAATGAGTGACGGAAGAAAGGCTACGACTTTGTTTACAGAGCAAAACGGGGAAACCAAAATAGCGACCACATTTGATCCTGAAACAGAAAATGACCCGGAATTTCAGAAACAAGGATGGCAAGCGATCCTGGACAACTTTGTAAAATATGTTGAATCAAACCAATAAAATTTTAATGCGATGAAAAAGTTTAAAATTATTTTTTGGGTGGCAACCGCCATCCTTATCCTTTGGGAAGGTGTCATGCCGCTTAGCACCGTAATCTTTGCACCCGAGTATGTAAATGCGGGCACAAAACCTTTGGGCTATCCCGATTATTTCGCCTACACCCTTATTATTTGTAAAGTACTTGGAGTGTTGGCTATTTCTTATTCTAAAACTCCGGAGAAGCTAAAGGAATGGGCGTATGCAGGACTCACCTTTAATTTAATCTTTGCATTCATCAGTCACGCCTGTGTTGACCAAAATATGGGGTTTATGTTAATGCCGCTTGTGGTTTTGGGCATTCTGGCAGTTTCCTATGTCTACAACCATAAAATTCAGAATTACAGCCAAAGCAGGCTATCCGTTAATTGATGCGTATGGCAGAGAATAAAAGAATGAATTATTAATCATAAAACTTCGATAAAATGACAAGCAGCAGTGTTTCACTCCACAGAGTGATTAAAGCAAGCCCGGAAAAAGTGTTTCGGGCATTTGAAGACCCCATTGCACACTCCACCTGGCTACCTCCGTATGGCTTTTTATGCACGGTACAGCAAATGGATTTTAGGGCAGGAGGTAAGTTCAAAATGACTTTTATCAATTTCAGTACGGGAAATGGGCATTCTTTTAGCGGAGAGTACCTTGAGATAAAACAGGATGCATTTATTAAATACACCGATACGTTTGATGATCCCAATTTGCCGGGAGAAATGACAACAACCATAGAACTGAAGAAGGTGATTTGCGGTACGGAACTTAAAGTGTTACAGGAAGGGATTCCTCAGGCAATTCCGACGGAAATGTGTTATTTAGGTTGGCAGGAATCGCTGGATAAATTGATTAAGCTGGTAGAACCTGAAATTCCGGATGCTTAATTGATGGGATATGGATGAGCTTACAAATAAGGTAACCAGTGCGATTTTTATCACGTTTTCAGGAAATTGTATAAAAGCGCTCAGATTTTACCAATCCTGCTTTGGTGGTACCTTGCAATTTGAAACTTTTGGCAAAGAATTATTACAGGTTTATACAGAAACACCTGTTGTGAGTGGATCCCTGGTTTCCGACAGAATAATTATTCATGGCTCGGACCTGGTACACGAAGAGGGGAGAAAAATTGGAAATTATATGTCTATTTTTTTACACTGCAAAACCAGCAATGATAGAAAAGTGCTTATAGAAAAACTGGAAGCCAACAAACGACAGCATTTTAATAAGAATGAAGATGACCAAAAACTAATTGAGATAACGGATGAGTTTGATGTAAGATGGTTATTGGGGGTTTAGCAACAATGGATAGAATTATACAAAAAGAAAAAGCATTCAGCGGTAGTTGGATGCTTTTTTGCTTTTGTCCCTCTCCCGATAGCCATCGGGAGTGGAATCACGGTTCGAAGCATAAATTTAGTCTCCCTCTTTGGAGAGAAGAGCGAGCACTGCTCGTGAAGAGGGAGAGGATAACCCCAAATCTTTCGTAAACCATGACTTTACTCATTCTTCCAAAATTCATAAAGGTTTGATTCCTTTTTGCTTGGAAGGCATTGTATTCAGATTTTTTGCTAATATTGAAGCAATTAGCGTAACGATGAACTATTTGCTGGAGGAATTTTCCCTGCAAAAATCGTT
>DASWXS010000371.1:0-4222 GCA_036405375.1 Bacteroidia bacterium | reverse complement strand
TATGGAAATATTAATTATCAACGGACCAAACCTTAATTTATTAGGCAAACGCGAACCTGAAATATATGGTTCTGAAAGTTTTGAATCTTATTTTGAGAAAACATTGAAGAAGTTGTTCCCTGAAATTTCCTTTCACTATTTTCAAAGTAATGTGGAAGGTGAGTTGATCAATGAACTCCACGATAAAGGATTTAAAGTAGACGGTATTATTATGAATGCAGGGGCTTACACGCATACTTCTATTGCCATAGCTGATGCTGTAGCTGCAATTAAAGTGCCTGTTGTTGAGGTTCATTTAAGTAATATCTTTGCTCGCGAAGACTACAGGCATGTTTCTTACCTCGGAAAAAATTGTAAAGGCAGTATTTCGGGGTTTGGTTTAAAAGGATATGAGCTCGCAGTGAGAGCCCTGGCATAATAAAGAGAGGTATTCATAAACAAAAAATCCCGACCATTGATCGGGATTTTTTGTTATCTGAAATGATTGTTGGTGATAACACCAACAAGAGCTTTTAAGCCAGCATTGTAACCGGGTTCTCCAGCATCTGTTTCAATGTTTGAAGGAATGCCGCACCTGTAGCTCCGTCCACACTTCTGTGGTCGCAAGCTAATGTTACTTTCATTACATTACCCGGAACAACCTGGTTGTTTTTTACCACAGGAACCTGTTTAATTGCACCTACTGAAAGGATACAAGACTCAGGGCTGTTGATGATAGAAGTAAATTCATCAATTCCGAACATACCTAAGTTAGAGATAGTGAATGTATTTCCTTCCCAATCTGCCGGTTGTAGTTTTTTATCTTTCGCACGTTTACCAAGGTCTTTCACCTGGGCAGAAATAGTGCTTAATGAAAGCTGGTCAGCAAAACGAACTACCGGAACCAATAAACCATCTTCTACTGCTACAGCAACACCAATATGAATGTGGTGATTGATACGGATCTTATCTGTCATCCAGCTGCTGTTTACACGAGGATGTTTGCGCAATGCCATAGCACATGCTTTGATCACCATATCATTGAATGATACTTTTGTATCCGGGATATTATTGATAGCAGTACGCGAAGCAATTGCATTATCCATATCCACTTCAATGGTTAAGTAGAAGTGAGGTGCACCGTTTTTACTTTCCAATAAACGGCGTGCAATGGTTTTACGCATTTGCGATGCAGGTTCGTCGGTAAAACTTTCTTGCCCTAAAGCTGATGCAGTTGTTGTACCCGAAGTTTTTGTTGCAGCAAGTGCAGGATTATACGTTTCAATGTCGCGTTTTACAATACGCCCTCCATCACCGCTTCCATGCAATGCGCTCAAAGAAATTCCTTTTTCCTGTGCCAGTTTTTTTGCCAGTGGAGAAATTTTCATTCTGCCTCCGTCATTGCTTGTATGTGTTGTTTGAGTTGAAGCAACAGGTGCTGCAGTTTTTGTTTCTGCACCGTTAGTTTTTACTTCCGCCTTGGTTTCTGCCTTCGCAGGAGCTGCAACCTTATTCTTATCTGCTGCAATAATTGCAGAAACATCTTCCCCGCCTTTTCCTAATATTGCTAAAATACTATCAACCGGAGCACTTTTACCTGCTTCTACACCCTGGTGTAATAAAACCCCATCCTGGAACGATTCAAATTCCATAGTGGCTTTATCTGTTTCAATATCGGCCAGTAACTCTCCTGATTTTACTTTATCACCTACTTTTTTGTGCCATTTTGCAACTACACCATCGGTCATAGTATCGCTTAGCTTTGGCATACGAACGATCTCAACACCGGCAGGAATTTCAACTTTAGCAGTTGAAGTTTGAGGCGTTGATTCTGATTTTACTTCAGCTTTTGTTTCAGGAGCAGCGGTGCTTCCTCCTGAATTACCTTTTAATAAACCGGAAATATCTTCTCCTTCTTTTCCGAGGATCGCAAGAATGCTGTCAACCGGAGCTGCTTTGCCTTGTTCAATACCAACATGTAACAAAATACCATCCTGGAATGATTCAAATTCCATGGTTGCTTTGTCGGTTTCAATATCAGCAAGCAGGTCACCTGATTTTACTTTGTCGCCCACTTTTTTGTGCCATTTTGCAACCACTCCCTCTGTCATGGTATCGCTCAATTTTGGCATTCGTACAATTTCCGCCATAATGATTTTTGATTTCTGATTTCAGATGTGTTCCAAAATCAATTTTCAATTATATATTTAACAATGATCAGTTTTCAATAATTTATTCCTTGATATACGGATAATCCTTATCCATGTAAACATCATGATAAAGCTCTTCCGGATCCGGGAACGGAGATTCTTCCGCAAACTGAACTGATTCATCTACCAAAGCCTTAACTTTTGCTTCTACTGCTTCAATTCCCGCATCATCTATCCATTTATTTTTCTTCATAGTTGCGATAACCTTTTCAATAGGATCCTGCAACTGGTATTCTTTTACTTCATCTTTTGTTCTGTAAGTTTGAGCATCACTCATCGAGTGTCCTTTGTAACGATAAGTTTTCAATTCCAAAAGAGTTGGGCCATCGCCTCTTCTTGCTCTTGCAACTGCTTCTTCCATTGCTTCGTGAACCGCTTCAACAGTCATCCCATCAACAGGTTTTGCCGGCATGTCGTAAGCTAAACCAAGTTTCCACAAATCGTGTACGTTTGAAGTACGTTCTACGGAAGTACCCATCGCATAGTGATTATTCTCAATGATAAAGATCACCGGTAATTTCCAGGTCATTGCCATGTTGAATGCTTCGTGCAATGCACCTTGTCTAACAGCGCCATCACCCATTGAACATACACAAACATTATCTGTTCCGTTATATTTTTCAGCGAAAGCGATACCTGCTCCCAATGGAACCTGCCCGCCTACAATACCATGTCCACCCACAAAGTTGTGTTCTTTACTGAACATATGCATGGAACCCCCTTTGCCTTTACTGCAACCGGTAATCTTTGCATACATTTCTGCCATAATGTATTTTGGGTGCATACCCAACCCGATTGGATGGGCGTGATCGCGATATGCAGTAATGTGTTTATCATCTTTTTTAGTAGCACTTACTGTTCCTGCTACAATAGCTTCCTGGCCAATATAGAGATGGCAAAACCCTTTAATTTTTTGTTGAACATATAACTGTCCTGTTTTCTCTTCAAACCTGCGCATTAACAACATGCTTTCGTACCAGGTTTGGTATTGTTCTTTTGTGAATTTTAGTTTCTTTTCCGCCTTACCGGCAGGCGCACTCACTTTTTCCGCAACTTTTGCCATAGAATTTAAAATTGTAGCTACAAATATAGAAAAATTCGGGTTTCGGCTATCTAAAACAGACCTTAATATTCGGTTAAAATGACTGGTTTTTCGCGCTGATTTTTATTATATTTGATACTTATGTTTGCCAAAATCCGATATCTTTTTGGGTTTCTGTTCCTCTTTCTTTTTTTTAGAGGCTGGAGTCAGCATAAACATCCGGAAGTAAAACAATCCATGATTCGTTTTACAGAGAATAAAAATCAGTGGGAAAAATTCATTAAGTATCGTGCTCAGCTGGATGGAGGGGCTTTATTTGTACAAAATAACCGCCTTACTTATCATTTTTATGATAAAGAAACCTATAGGAGCATGCATGCTAATCCAAGGGTGAAAATGAAAGAGGTGAAAAGTACCTGGTTTCATGTCAATTTCCTCAACTCAAATCCAACTGTAACATTTAAAGCTATAACGCCATCATCTGATTACAACAATTATTTTATTGGTAGTGATAAAAACAAATGGGCCGGAGCAGTAAAAAATTATAAGGAAGTAATTGGCACAAATCTCTGGGAAGGAATAAACCTTCAAATGATTGGAGATGATAATAATCTGAAGTATAATTTCTATGT
This sequence comes from Bacteroidia bacterium, assembly GCA_036405375.1. Lineage (GTDB taxonomy): Bacteria > Bacteroidota > Bacteroidia > B-17B0 > Aurantibacillaceae > JADJDM01. The sequence goes on along the minus strand of DASWXS010000371.1, from coordinate 359 downwards.
TGCTCCGGGTGCAGATCCATCCGATGTTAAATTGTATTATGAAGGCATAAAAAGCATTAAGCTCAAAAAGAATATTCTCACCATTGCTACAATTATCAATGAAATGGCGGAACATGAACCCTATGCTTACCAGGTTATCAACGGTGTGAAAAAAGAGGTGCCGTGTAACTTTAAACTAAAAAATAGTGTGTTGAGTTATGATTTTCCCAATGGTTATGATAAGAACTATGAACTGGTGATTGATCCGGTTCTTGTATTTGCCTGTTCATCTGGTTCTACGGCAGATAATTTTGGGATGACTGCGACTTACGATGAAGAAGGAAATCTCTATTCAGGAGGTACGGCATACAATATTGGAT
>DASWXS010000370.1:0-3024 GCA_036405375.1 Bacteroidia bacterium | reverse complement strand
AGGGAATTCTCCGCTCCTTCATTTACCCGAGAAAAAAAGAAAATCATTCGAATACGGAACTTATATCGGCTCGTTATTATTGGTTCCGGTTATCATCATGATGGTTTCAAAAACGGAATACACGGATTGGTTCATGTATATCATTGGACCGGTTTCACTCGTGTATCTTATTTTTGAAATGAAGAATTATTCATCTGAAGAAAACAAAAAGTTAGTAGCGGCAATCCTGTTCATGTTCTTCTCTATTTTCTTCTGGGCTTTCTTCGAACAGAGTGGTGGTTCGCTGAGTTTATTTGCGGCGAACAACTTAGATAATAAAGTGCTGGGAGTAACTCTTGATCCAAATGGAGTAAACAATTCAGCTAACTCTTTATTTGTGATCATTTTTGCTGCTTTACTTGGTTTGCTTTGGATCTGGATGAGCAAGAAAAAAATAGAACCAAACACCATTGTGAAATTTGGATTAGGATTTTTGTTCCTGGCGGGTGGCTTCTATGTGTTTTATTCAACCAAATTCTTTGCAAATGAAGCCGGGTTAACTTCATTGAATGTATTTACTTTCGGTTGGTTTGTTATTACGTTTGGGGAATTGTGTTTATCACCCATCGGTATGTCGGTTATGACCAAACTTTCGCCACAAAAACTACAGGCAGGAATGATGGGAATGTGGTTTTTGGCCAGCGCTTACGGACAATATTTCGCAGGATTATTGGGGGCCAACATTGCGAAAGCGTCAGAAAATGCAACTAACCTGGATAAACTCAATGTGTATGCGGAAGGCTACAAACAACTGGGCTTATATGCTTTGATTGCAGGTGTGTTATTGATTGCAATCTCTCCATTGATCAAGAAGTTAATGGGTGGGGTAAAGTAGAGATTTGTGATTTTAGATATATGATTTCTGGTATGTTGAACAAATAAAATATCAGAAATCAAAAATCATACATTAGAATTACACCCTTGGTTTCCACGGAATCTCTTCCACTTTCAAATCCATAGCTAGTTTGCGGGATAAAACAAAAAGGTAATCGGAAAGCCTGTTGAGGTATTTATACAAAATCTCTTCTACTTTTTCATTCTCAGCAAGTCTTAGGGTTGCTCTTTCAGCTCTTCTGCAAACACAACGGGCAAGATGGCAATAAGAAACGGTAGTGTGCCCCCCCGGTAAAACAAAATGTTTCATTTCGGGTAGCACATCGTCCATCTTATCAATTTCCTTCTCCAGGTATACAATATCCTCTTCCTTTATTTCCGGCAATTTCATTTTGTTTTTTACCGGATCGGCAGCTAATAGCGACCCCAATGTGAACAAACGATCCTGTATTTCGATTAATACAGCTTTGATTTCTGCATCAATTTGCTGATCCCTGATCAAACCTACAAAAGAGTTTAATTCATCAACAGTACCGTAGGCTTCAATGCGAATGTGATGCTTTGGCAGCCTGGTTCCTCCGATAAGCGAAGTCTGGCCTTTATCTCCTGTTTTTGTATAAACCCTGAATGCCATTAGAATGTTAAGCTGAAATTGATGTTTGGTAAAATAGGTAACTGGTTCTTTCTTTTCTGCGTGATACGATCGAAGTAGAAAATATTTGCCCTGTTGTATGCATTGGAAGCACCGGCATTAATTTCCATTAATACTCTTTCAGTCCAGGCATATTTAAATTTCACTCCAAGATCCAAACGATGGTATTGAGGCAAACGCTTAGAATTAAGTTCTCCGGCCATATATCCAACATTTGCGTTTGCGCTTGCATAATCCTGGTCGATGTCGCCGTTTAAAGTTAATTTAGGATAGAACCCCTGCGTTGGAGTGAATGGGAATCCACTTCCGTAATTCCATCTTGCGTTAGCTTCCCAACGTTTCTTTTTACCAAAAGTATACGAAGTAACAACATTGATGTTATGTCTTCTGTCCCATATCGGGTTGTATTCTCTTATGCCATCCCAACGCTGGTTGAAAGCCAGTGAATAGGTTGTCCAGATGTAAAACCGTTTTCTATCGTATTTCAGAACAAAATCGAACCCGCGTGCCCAGCCTGTTTCTACAATGTAATTCTTTTTCATATAAGCAGGGAAAGTAGTGTGGGCAACATCATCTTCGTAGATCTTGTCCCTGTTAACATTGGTAAGGTGTGTAAACCATTTCTGGTATACTTCAATATTTACCTCAAAGTACTTGAATAAGTCAAATTCTATTCCACCAATTGCATGTATAGATTTTTGCAGTTTGGTATTCAATTCTTTTTCTTCAGCGCCTTTTTTAGGTATATAAGTACTCTGAAGATCTGAAGGACCAGAAAGGAAACCATAGAACAGGTTCACAATATCCCTGTCGGAGTTGGAAGCTATAAGATTTTGTGAATACATACCACCTGCTGCTTTAAAACGAATGGTTTTCTTCATGTTATATTTCATGGATAAACGCGGCTCAGGCGATCCGTTGTTTAATGATGCATAATAATGGAAGCGGAAGCTTGGTTCAATAACAAATTTCTGGTTTTTGGAAACGTGCTTATATTTTACAAAACCACCAATTTCAGTTGTATTTTCTTCCTGGTTAATTTTACTTCCGAATTCATTGAAATACTTAAAACCTGTTTTGAAACCTATCATTTCAAAGCCGTATTTAATTTCGTTCTTCCCAATGAAATTGGTGAATTTGAGTCCCATGTTAAAACCATTGATGTCGCTGGTTTTTGGAATGGTATCAGAGGCATTCTGAGCGCTGATCTCATATTTTGAGTAAGCAAAATTACCTTCTACAATTGTACTTGAACTCGGTGGTATAACAATGAAATTTGTACCACCACCATATGAATTCCATTTAAATGTAGCAATATCGGGATAATCAACATAGTCAGAGAAATTATAACCAAACAGGTTTAGCTTACTTCCATTATTGGCATTAAAAGAGACTTTCCCATATAAATCCCTGAAACCAAAAGGCAATCCCGAAGAGTCAGCATACCTGTATAATACTTTTGATGTTTGAGGTAAGTATGATTGCTTTGCAGATAACAA
>DASWXS010000369.1:0-2404 GCA_036405375.1 Bacteroidia bacterium | reverse complement strand
ACTCCGGCATGTTGTAACCACCGAAATAAACACCCGCCATAATTGCAGAGGAGATGAACATGTTGATGTATTCCGCGAATAAGAACAAACCTAATTTCATGGAAGAGTACTCGGTGTGATATCCACCAACTAATTCTGCTTCACACTCTGGTAAGTCGAATGGTGCACGGTTGGTTTCCGCTAACGCGCACACGAAGAAAATAATGAAACCAAGAGGCTGCCAGCATACATTTGCGACACCACCATCTCCCTGCGATCCGATAATTTCATTCAGGCTTAATGTTCCGCCTGCTGAAATAACTAAAGCGATAACAGATAATCCCATAGCAACCTCGTAACTGATCATTTGTGAAGAAGCGCGGATCGCACCCAATAAAGCATATTTGTTGTTGGATGCCCAGCCACCGATCATGATCCCATAAACTCCAACTGAAACAACTCCTAATAAATAAAGGAATCCAATGTTGAGGTCAGTAATCTGTAAATGAAAAAGATCTCCATTATCTAAATGCAACGGCCTTCCCCATGGAATAACCGCTCCTGTCATTAAGGCTGTGATCATCACCAGCGAAGGTCCAAGTATGAATAAAAATTTATTCGAAACATTCGGAATGATCTCCTCTTTGAAGAATAATTTTCCACCATCGGCTAGTGGCTGCAATAAACCAAAAGGTCCTGCACGCTTTGGGCCGTAACGATCCTGCAGGAAGCCTGCAAATTTACGTTCCCACCAGGTTGAGTATGCAGCAATCCCAAGTGCCACACCAAACACTGCTACACACATGATTGCTTTATAAATGATAAAACTCCAGATAACTAACATATTATGGTTGTTTATTATAGTCCATGAATCCTAATGCCTTTTGTTGTTTCATCACTTTCACCTTTAATTCATTCAGGTGGTTGTAATGATTTTGCGCGATAACTGAATGCCTGTTCACTTGGGTAGGCCCTTCAATTGTCCAGTCCGATTTTTTCTTTTTATCGAAACGGCAGGTGTTGCAGATAAAATCATGCACTTCATCCCACTGATCTTTACGTGCTGTAACACGAAGGATCTCTTCGCCTTTCAACCACAAACGTACCTGTCCTTTGCATTTAGGATTTTCACAATCCCTGTGAGCGTCCATTGGTTTGGTGAACCATACACGTTGTTTGAAACGGAATGTTTTATCTGTTAACGCGCCAACCGGGCAAACATCAATTACATTTCCTGAAAAATCGTTGTCGATTGCTTTCTCAATGTAAGTAGAGATCTCAGCGTTCTCACCACGATGAACAACACCATGAACACGTCCGTCAGTTATTTGTTCCGCAGTTTTAACGCAACGGAAGCACATAATACAACGGTTCATGTGTAGTTTTATCTTATCACCGATATCAATCGGATCGAATTCTCTTCTTTCAAATTCGTTACGTGTTTTTGCAGCACCGTGTCCGTAACCCAAATCCTGCAAGTTACATTCACCTGCCTGGTCACACACCGGGCAATCCAATGGATGGTTCATTAATAAGAACTCCACCACACCCTTACGTGCTTCCAATACTTCCGGAGAAGTAACATTTTGCACCACCATTCCATCCATTACCTCTGTACGGCAGGATGCAACTGGTTTTGGCATTGGGTTGGGATTAGCAGTACTTCCCTGTGTTACTTTTACGATACAGGTACGGCAATAACCACCGCTGGTTTTTAGCGCGCTATGGTAGCACATGGTTGGCGGAGCTACCTCCGGGCCAATCATCCTTGCTGCCTGTAGAATAGTTGTTCCTTTAGGTACATCTATTTCTATTCCGTCTATTGTTACTTTCATTTTTAAGTCAAAAATTTTTAAGTCAAAATTCAAGCAGGCTGAACCGCTGGCTTTTTTAAGTTGACGATTATTTTCGCAATTATTTTTTCTATTTGATTTAACTCAGAAGTTACTTTGCCCAGCAGCTCAGAATCAAACTCATATCCTTTTTTCAATACTTCAATCCAAAAACTTGTTTCATTTGCTGATCTTAATGCTATGTCATAAAATCTCGCTAATTCTTTTCTTGAGCTACTTGCTTTTGCTTCTCTAACGTTTGCTCCTACTGAAGTTCCACTTCTTCTAATTTGTGAAACGACATCTATATCAATTCTCTTTGCTTTTAATTCTTCAGAAAGCTTTATAATCAAAATTGCGAATTCCAATGTCCAGTCCTTTATGTCTTTATTGTAGTTCACTTTTGAATTTTGACTTCAAATCTTTTGAATTTTATTTATGCTTCGACCAAGTTATTCAGTCTGAAATAATGTTTTACATCTTTAATGTTCTGTGGATTTTTAACGTAATCAATAAACTCATGTTTAAAGTGACGTAAAGCAGCAGCTACAGGCCATGCAGCAGCTTCACCCAACGGGCAGATAGTTTTTCCT
>DASWXS010000368.1:0-16083 GCA_036405375.1 Bacteroidia bacterium | reverse complement strand
AGATACAGTTGCATAAAAAGCTGAACCTTACGGCTATGGGACTATCAGCTTTGTTCCTTTTGTTATATATAACTGCTCATGCCTTCATTCCTGATTCCAAATTCGGGGATGTAGATCATAATGGAATACTAAGCGATGCGGAACTAAACGGTGCCGGGATGATGAGAAAAATTTACTTTTTCATTTTAGGTACGCATATTCTTTTAGCGGCGGTGGTATTTCCTATGGTGCTGATGACATTTCACTATGGTTGGTCGAACCAGGTAGATAGACATAAAAAATTAGCGCGCTATTCATTTCCGATATGGTTGTATGTTGCAATTACAGGTGTGGTTGTATACTTCCTCATCTCTCCTTACTATAATTTCTAATGAAGAAAAACCGTTTATACCTGGCTGTTGTTGTATTGTTGCTGTTGCTTGTTGCAGCAAATGCAGAAGCACAATGCGCCATGTGTAAAGCCGCAGCCGAAAGCGACCTGGAAACTAACAGTAAATCGATAGCGCGTGGACTTAATAAAGGAATTCTTTTTCTGATGGCAATTCCTTACCTGATTGTAGGTATTATTTTCAGGAAAGAGCTTGTTGCCTTTATTAAGGGGATAAAAGAAAGAAGACGTGTTCCGCTATCCAAAGGAAAAAAGCAATGGCTGATGTTTGGCCTTTCTGTATCTACAATCTGGCTAATCTTATTCCTGTTATTTTTGAGAACTCAGTATGCCTAGAAAAAATTGAAATCGAAACCGATCTTTTTTCTTATTTTTATAGCTGTAACTCAATCGCCACTTCATGAAATCTATTCTTCTGATCATCATTTTAGCTATTTCTACTATTGGCCTCAGAGCGCAATCAGCAAAATCATATTATAAAGCGGCAAGGAAAAACGAAAAGGAAAAAAATTACCAGGGAGCTATTGAAAATTATTCGAAAGCACTCGAATTGAAGCCGGGAACATACAAGTACCTTGTTGGAAAAGCCGGAAATCAGCGTTTGATCAATGAACGGGAAAAAGCACTCGCTACATACGAAGAAGCATTTAAAATAAAAAACTCAGAAAAATGGTTGTATACAAGAATAGCAGAGATCGCCATTGAGTTGGGAGAATACAGGAAAGCCTGTACTTATGCAGAACAACTGATAGCGAAAGATAGCAAGAACATGGATGCGTACAGAAAAGCTGCCTGGTGCCATCTGATGATGAAAGATTTTAACCGTGCAATTGATTTTTGTAATACTGCGATCAAAAAGGAACAATACAATCATGTAAGCCATTATTACAAGGCGCTGGCGCTCGACAGCCTTAAAAGATACCCGGAAGCGAATGTTGATTATGTAATCGCCATAAAATTACTTTACAACTACGAGCTTGGAGAGAATAAGAAAGTATTACCACAGTTCAAATGTTATTTCTATAACCAGGCAGTATGTTTACACAATCTGAAAGACTACAAAGAAGCAATTAAAAATTTCAATACTACCCTGGATATTGACGTGAACGATGCATTTGAACCAAAAAATTACCTGGTTCTTTATAAAAGAAGTCTTACGCATCTTGCATTGGAAGATTACTTAAGCCCGATCGGCGATCTCAATAAATCCCTGGTATTGAACAGCGGATTTGTAGACGGTTTCCTGCAGCGGGGAAGCGTGTATAAAAAAACAAGCCAGTTCCAAAGTGCTATTAATGATTATACAAAGGTGATACTGCTCAATGATAAAAACACAACGGCTTATTTGTTAAGAGCAGAATGTTATAATGAACTGGCTTCTTACCCGGAAGCCATCAACGATTACACCAATTACCTGAAGCTGAATCCCAAAGATCCCGACGCGAAAAGCAAGCTGGATATTGTCACAAAAAAGCTGTATGAAGCAAATAGGGAAAACGATAATCCGGATGTACGTATCCTTTACCCGGTTATGGATGGCTCAGGTTACGTAAACGTACTTACTACTCAAAATACAATTGTTGTGGAAGGAACAGTGAAAGACAAAAGCCTGATCTCTTCCATTACCATTAATGGTGTGGAGGCCAAATACAAGAATATGGAAAAGAATCCCGATTTTATTTGTTCGGTGCCTGTTCTGAATGCACGCATAGTTGAGGTAATAGTAAAGGATGTTTATCTGAACGAAACAACAAAAACGATCAAGCTGGGTAAAATAATGGATGACACCAAAGTGCAGGTGCGTTTTGCTGGGCAAATTGTTTCAGACGATGAAAACAAAAAACCACTGTCGGGCAAGAAAGTTAATTTGACTAATGAACGCGGCGAGATATTTTATTCCACATTCACTGACAATACAGGTAAATTCGTTTTCGAAAAATTGCCGTATGATAAAAATTACCTTCTTGCATTTGATGTGGAAGATAACACCCAGCTTTCCGGCATAAAAAGTTTTGTAGTGCTGAATGATAAGGGCCAGGAAATACTGAAAAGCACCAACAACGGGAAAGGCTCTTTTGCATTCCAGGTATTGCAGAACGATCCTGTATCCATGAGTTTAATGACAATTGAAGATGCTCCTTTAATGATTGATATGAAAGGAAAATTACTGGGTGACGATGCGGCAAAATCTCCATTGGCAAATATTAATATTTTGCTTGTAAAAGAAAACGGGGAGATCGTAGCGAAAATGAAGACAGATGCGAATGGATTATTTATTTTCAGAAACCTGCTTCCTTCCCAGAGTTACATGATCCAGGTGGCGGAAGAAGACGCGAAAACTATCACCTATAACCGGATCATTATAACAAATGAAAATAGCCAGGTAATTAAAGAAATCACCAGGGATCAGTTCGGAAAATTTGTGTTCAAATTACTTCCTTCAGAAAGTGTTCAGTTAACAGAGATATCCGAGGAAATCGCCGATCCGTGGATTGGAGCGATCAAACTTAATGTTAACAAAAAAGAAATTTCTATTATTGAAAACATCTATTATGCTTCAGGAGCATTTGCTATTCCGAAAGATGCCGAGCTTGTTTTGAATAAAGCATATACAGCACTTACAGAGAACCCTAAACTGGTGCTCGAAGTTCAATCACATACCGATGCGCTTGCCGGGGATGATTTTAATATGGAGTTATCACAAAAAAGAGCGACAGCTGTTGTTGATTACCTGGTAAAAAAAGGAATAAATAAAAAACGCTTAAAAGCAACAGGCTTTGGCGAATCGCAACTTATCAACCAGTGTGCTAACGGTGTTGAATGCTCGGACGCAGAGCATAAACAAAACCGTAGAACCATATTCAAACTGAACTTTGAGTAAAAGATAACTAATTGAACAAATCTCTTAAAATACTACTCGGACTTGCAGCTGTCGCTGCAGCTATCGTGTTTGCATTAATGTATGCCAAAGGCAACACCGTTTTCAACAAGGAGAAAAAAGTACGTGCTTATTTCCCTAACGTGGAAGGACTTATTGAAGCAACACCATTATTATTAAATGGCTTTAAAATAGGAGAAGTAACTAAAATAGGACTTACCGGCGATAGTGCAGATTATAAAGTGATCGTAACATTCTTATTAACGGAAGATGTAAAGATCCCGGAAAAATCCAAAGTCAAGATTGTATCTATGGATCTTTTACAAAACAAAGGAGTTGAATTGATCCTGAGTAATGAAACAAAGCCAATGGCGGATAATGAGCTGTTAGAAGGCATTACAGAAGAAAGTTTTAAGGATAAAATAAACCAGCAGATAGCACCACTTAAAACAAAAGCGGATAGTCTCATTGCCTCAGTTGATTCTGCTATGAGTATTTTCAACGAGATCAAAGCGTCCAGCCTGCAGCGTAATATGGTGGCCAGCTTTGAGAGCATCAAAAAATCAATTACAGTATTGAAGCAGACTTCCGGAAAAGTGGACACGTTGATGGGGCCCGAAGGTTCGGCTATTAAAGGAATTATGAAACACGTAAATTCTGTTTCGTCTAATCTTACCCTCAACAAGCCTCTTATTACGAAGATTACAACTAATATGGATAAGATTGTGGATGCCGATGCCAAACGAATGGTAAAAACCACAATGAACGAAGTTAACAAGGCTATGGCGGATGCAGCCACACTAATGAAAGAATTGAACGAAGGCAAAGGTACCGCAGGAAAAGCTATGAAAACCAAGCAGGTACAGGATAATTTAGCCAAGGCCAATAAGCAATTGGACCTTCTTATCAAAGAAGCTATCGCGAATCCTGATAAATTCATTCATGTCTCGATTTTTGCCCCTAAAAAAACACCTCCGGCCCCTGATTCGCTTTTAACGGACTGATTTTCTGCCGTATTCACCATTTCATTTTTCAGTAAAAAACAGTACATTTGAAAATTCAATAATGCTCTGTGAAAAAAGAAGTTAAGGTTGGAATAGTTGTATTGGTGTCCATAGGTGTTTTTATTTATGGTTTTAACTTCCTCAGAGGTAGGAATCTTTTTAACCCCCAACGTAAGTTGTACGCCGAATACGCAAAAATCGACGGCTTATTAGAGGCTAACCCACTTTTGCTTAATGGGTTTAAAGTAGGGCAGGTAAACAAAATTGAGCTCCAGGAAAAGAATGGTAAATATTCTGTAATGGTTACCTTCTTTTTATCGTCTGATGTAGAAATCCCGAAGAACTCTACGGCTAAAATCATTTCTTCCGACCTCCTGGGATCCAAAGCCGTTGACCTTGTGTTTAGTAAAGAAAAAGAATTTGCGGTGGATGGTGACTTTTTGAAAGGTGAATCGGAGGAAGACCTGAAAATGCAGGTTAATAAGCAAATTGCCCCGCTACAGAAAAAAGCAGAAGGATTGATCTCTTCCATCGACTCGGTTATGCAGGTGGTTACACAGGTAATGAACGCTAATGTGCGCCAAAACCTGATCACCAGTTTCGAAAGCATCAAAAATACTATCATCACTTTGGAGCATACCACTTACAAAGTGGATACACTCCTGAGCAAAGAACAATACGCTATTGCAGATATCATCCAGAAAGTGAATTCCATCACCAGTAATATTGAGAAGAACAATGAAAAGCTGAGTAATGTGATCACCAACTTCAGCGATATAAGTGATTCATTGGCTAAAGCGAATGTGAAGAAAACCATCGAAGAAACCAATGTTGCCTTAATGGAAGCCAATAAAATTTTGTACCAGATCAATTCGGGGCAGGGAACTGCAGGTAAACTCATCAAGAACGATTCATTGTATAATAACCTGAACAAGTCTGCCGAAGATTTGGATAAATTGGTGAAAGACCTAAGGATCAATCCTGAACGATATATGCATATTTCCGTGTTTGGACGCAAAGACCGGAATAAACCAAAAAATTAGCTATGATTGGAATAATAGTATTTGCTGTTTTATTTATAGGAGCTTCCGCTTTCTTTACGATCAATGCACGTAAAGTGAGAAGAAACATTCTCCTGGGAAAAGACGTTGCAATCAATGATCGCAAAGGCGAACGTATCAATACCATGGTGCGGGTAGCTTTGGGGCAATCGAAAATGGTTACCCGCCCGCTTTCCGCTACTATGCACATTTTGGTTTATGTAGGTTTTGTTCTCATCAACATTGAAGTGCTCGAGATGCTGGTAGATGGTTTCACCGGCCAACATCGTATCTTTTCTTTCCTCGGCGGTTTCTATAATTTCCTGATTGGATTTTTTGAAATTCTTGCATTAGGTGTGTTTATTGGGGTTGTAGTTTTTTGGCTAAGAAGAAATGTAGGAAAGATCAAACGTTTCCTGAGCAAAGACCTGGATGGATTTCCACGCCTGGATGCAAATATGATCTTAATGGCAGAGATTGTAATGATGTCGGCATTAATGCTAATGAATGCTGCGGATCAGAACCTTCAGGCAATGGGATCAGAACATTATAAAACTGCTGGTTCTTTCCCTATCAGTGGATTTATTGCTCCGCTTTTATCAGGGATGAGCGAAGGATCATTGATCATGCTGGAACGTGTATGCTGGTGGTTACACATCGTTGGCATTTTCGCATTCCTGAACTACTTGCCTTATTCGAAGCATTTCCATATTGTTCTTGCTTTCCCGAATGTATACTTCAGCAACCTGGAGAAAAAAGGGAAATTCAAAAACCTGGAAAGCGTTATTGACGTAGTGAAACCCAACTTCGATCCGTCTTACCAGCCCGTTACTGATCCTAACAATCCGCAACGTTTTGGGGCGAAAGATGTGCAGGACCTTACCTGGAAACAATTACTAGATGCTTATACCTGCACGGAGTGTGGAAGGTGTACATCATCATGTCCGCAAAACATTACCGGTAAATTACTCTCTCCACGTAAAATTATGATGAGCACGCGCGATCGCCTGGAAGAAGTAGGAAAAAATATTGATGCAAACGGCGGAACATTTAAGGATGATGGAAAATCTCTGTTAGGAGATTATATTACTACGGAAGAACTCTGGGCATGTAATGCATGTAATGCATGTGTGCAGGAGTGTCCTGTAAACATTGATCCTTTATCTATTATTATGGATATGCGCCAATACCTGGTAATGGAACAAAGCTCTGCTCCGAATGAACTGAATGGTATGTTCACCAATATTGAGAATAACGGTGCGCCATGGCAATTTGCTCAATCTGATCGTTTGAACTGGGCCAAGGAAAGTTAGTAGTTTTGAATGCTGAATTTTTAGTTGAGGAATCTCTACTCAAAATTCATAACTATCAACTCAAAACTAAATTAGCCCTTCCTTTTTAAAGTAATCCACTATCGCTCCCACCATTAATTTGTTTTGCTGTTTAGAATCGAGTGGCGGAATGTTTTCTTTTAATTTCCAGTGCGGCCAGCCATCTTCATCCCTGCCTTCAAATTCATAAAAGCCAAAAGGCTCAAGCAATGTGCAGATAGCAATATGCATCACATTTACCTTTTCGTCTTTCTTGAATTTTTTGAAACCCATGCCTAACTCCTGTACACCAATCAGAAAAAGAATACCATCGATCTGTATTTCTTCTCCATACATCTCTTTGAGTTTATTCTGTAATCGGTTCCAGTCGTTTTCTTTTGTTTCCTGCACGGGTTTAAAAACTTTATCTTTGAGGCTGCAAATTACGAAATTAAAAGGAAGATGGAGCAACGATATTTTATAGCTATAGTGCCACCCGCTGAAATCGGGGCGGATATAATGGCTATAAAAAGCGAAGTTGCTGAACAGTACAACAGTAAAGGAGCTTTACGCTCACCGGCACATATTACGCTGCACATGCCTTTTTTGTGGGAAGAAACCAAAGAACAGAAACTTATAGATTCACTGAATGGGGTAAAACACAAGACAATTCCGAACATTGAGCTGAACGGATTTGATCACTTTGGCGATCGCGTGATCTTTATCAATGTTGTTCCCAACGAGGAATTACAGAACTTTCAAGCTGCATTGGTGCGTCATGTAAAAGTAAACCTTCGCTTGTTTAACCAGGATGAAGACCGCCGTGGTTTTCACCCGCATGTAACAGTTGCCTTCAGGGACCTTCGAAAACAACAGTTTGCTGTTGCCTGGCCCGAATTTCAAAAAAGAAATTTTAGTGCGATCTTTCCATTAAAAGAGTTTTCTTTATTAAAGCACGATGGCAAGCAATGGAATGTATTGCGTACCTTTATATTATGAAGCCTTTTGTTCTATGTGATAAAGCAGAGCTTCTAATATTAACTTAAAATCGGGTAACAGTAGTCAAAAAACCATGTGCCTATGCGGTTAAAAAAGTGTTCAATAAATCAAAACATACCAATTTTATAAAAGAACAGGCCAAACGCCTGGGCTTCGATTATTGTGGCATCTCCAGGGCAGAATTCCTGGAAGAGGAAGCCCCGCGTCTTGAGGCTTGGCTAAAGAACAATATGCATGGGGAAATGCAGTACATGGAAAATTATTTTGATAAGCGACTCGATCCACGTTTATTGGTTGAAGGGTCCAAATGCGTTATTTCCTTATTGCTGAATTACTTTCCATCTCAATCACAAAACCCGGATGCGCCGAAGATTTCGAAATATGCTTATGGAAATGATTATCATGATGTAATCAAAGCAAAATGTAAAGAGTTAGTGGAAAGTATAAAAGAGGAGCTTGGCGACTTTAACGGTCGTTGTTTTGTTGATTCGGCGCCGGTACTCGATAAAGCATGGGCCAAAAAATCCGGCCTCGGTTGGATCGGAAAAAATGCAAATCTCATTAATAAAAACAGCGGATCTTTCTTTTTTATAGCGGAAATAATCTGCGACCTGGAGCTCGAATACGATTCGCCAGTTAAAGACTATTGCGGGACCTGCACAGCCTGCCTGGATGCGTGCCCAACACAGGCTATTGTTGCGCCTTATGTGGTAGACGGGAGCAAATGTATTTCTTATCTTACAATAGAGCTGAAAAATAATATTCCATCCGGATTCAGAGATAAAATGGAGGATTGGGTTTTTGGCTGCGATGTGTGCCAGGATGTGTGTCCCTGGAACCGTTTCAGCAAACCACATAGTGAACCATTATTTGAAAACAAAAACGGCCTGCTCGATTGGTCGAGAGGAGAGTGGGAGGAAATCACCGAAGAAACATTTAGAAAAGTGTTTGGGAAAAGCGCTGTGAAACGCACGAAATACCAGGGATTGCAAAGAAACGTTAAGTTTCTTGGAGAAAAATGACCTGGAGGCAGATAAATGAGGCTGTTTGTAAAAAACATGGTTGCCGAATGGAAAAAATAGCCTATTTTTGTTGGTCGCTTTTTTTATGCAGGAAGAAGAAATCACTACTCAGACTATTACAACAGAAACAAAGAAACTGTATCCGTATCAACAGGCTGCGGTAGATAATATTTTTTCTAAACTGATTGCTTTACCACCTAATTCAAATCTGCTTTTCCAGTTACCAACCGGCGGCGGGAAAACAATCATTTTCGCGGAGATAGCCCATCGTTACATTACACAGTTTGGAAAAAAAGTATTGATCCTGACGCATCGTATTGAGCTTTCCAAGCAGACCTCGGATGTACTCAGCGATAAAGGCATCCGTAACACGGTTATCAATAGTTCGGTGAAACAGCTTCCAAAAGAAGACCCGCACGATTGTTATACAGCGCTTGTTGAAACCTTAAACAATCGCTTGCAGGAAAACGATAAATTTCTGGAAGGCATAGGTTTGGTGATTGTTGATGAGGCGCATTACAACTCATTCCGTAAAATCTTTCATCATTTCGAAGATGTAAATATTTTAGGTGTTACCGCAACGCCATTAAGTAGTAATAAAAAATTACCACTCCGCGATACATATACCGATATCATCATCGGTGAAAGCATTGCGTCATTGATAGAATCAGGGTATTTATGTGAAGCTACCACTTATAGTTACGACGTTAACCTGAGTAGTCTTCGTATTGGTTCTACGGGAGAGTTTACTGTAGGCTCTTCAGAGTTATTGTATAGCTCTGCTATGATGCAGAGTAAGCTGATTGATGCTTATGAAGAAGTGGGGATGAATACAAAAACATTGATATTTAACAGTGGTATTCTTTCCAGCAGGGCAGTGTGCGAGATGTTTAAGAAAAAGAATTATCCGTGCAAACATCTTGACAGTACATTCACCGACCGTGAACGTGCTGAGGTGCTGGATTGGTTTCGCAATACGCCAAATGGAATTTTAACTTCGGTAAGTATTTTAACAACCGGGTTCGACGAACCGGGTGTGGAAACCATTATGCTGAATCGTGCAACCAAATCACTGACGCTTTATCACCAGATGATTGGTCGTGGCTCCCGTGTGTTGCCTCATAAAAAGAAATTTAAAATAGTTGATTTAGGTAATAATGCGCGCCGCTTTGGTTTGTGGCAATTACCAATCGATTGGAAACACGTATTCATTGCTCCTCATTTGTATTTAGAAAACCGTTACAAAGATGAGTGGGATTTTGAAATGGAGCACGATTATGAAATGCCTGAAGAGATCAAGCAGCGTTTCTTAAGTTCGTCCATGGAAGCGTTCATTGTGAAAGAGCGTTACCTTGCATGTTTACGCCGCGGATTGAAACCCCAGGCTGTATTGGAAGAATCATTGGAAGACCATTTCCTTCGTATTCGTGATAATGCAGCTGACCTGGAAGAAGCGTTTGAACTATTCCACTTATTGGAAGAGGAAAGTAAATACCGTATCCGTCAATTCTGCAAATGCATAAATGCAACCGATAATTACGCCGACTGGCAGTTCCAGACTTATACCAGTAAGCTAAGAAGAAAAATCATCAGCTGGTTTGCAGCAGTGGAACAATAAAATAAAAAAGGAGATCAAATTGATCTCCTTTCCTTTTAGCTTAATCAAGCATTATTTTTTTAGTAAAGATTCCTGAAGGTGTTATAATCTTGATAATATAGATCCCGTTTGTGAAGGATTCTGTATCAATTACGTGTTCAATATTATTCATCTGCGAACGGTAAACACATTGACCCAAAGCATTAACTAATTCAAGGCTTGCCATAGTTCCGGCACTGTGATCGTATTTAATGGTTAACTTCTCTTTAGCGGGATTAGGATAAGCAATAAAATCCCCGGGTTTAACTGTTGCTGATAAGCCTACACCTGCAGGGTTTCTGATGTTCGATCTTGATGTATTAATTGCGCCCATAACGCTGTTGTTCCCATTGGATAAACGCATTGTTGGTGTGCAACTGATACTCCAGGTACTTTTCACACGATATTGCGGGTCAGTAAAAGAACCGGAATTCAGGTCTGTGTATGTTGTTACGTTTCCTGAGACCTGGTCAATAAACTGAAAATTGCCTGTGCTGTTATCATCTCTCAGAATGTCATAGAAGCTAACCGGGTTGGTCGCAAAATTTTCAATGTCATATAATGTCCATTGAAGATTTCCTCCTCCAAGATCCTGCAAGTGGATCGTTTCATGGTAGTCACTTTTCTGGCTTTCATTTCCGCAGGTATCCAGGATAGAGATCTTGTACCTGAATGATGTTACATTTGGATTAGCGCTTCCGTCGTGGTATTCGCTCATGGCATCATAATCAACAGCGCCTATTTTTTGATAAACACCTGTGGTAATTTCCCTGTAAATAAAGAAACTATCCACCCCACTGTAAGAGGTTTTATCCCAGAAGATCATGTTATAACTGCTTGCGGCCACAGTTCCGCTATCAACCGAAACCATACAAATGGAAGGCTGAGGCAATGCTGTACAAAGCACATTAATGTTGGAACATGCCTGGTTTGTTCCGCAACCATTAGAGGCGGTTAAGCAAACATTATATGTACCGGGGGAAAATGTATGAGCGGGACTGTTGATATTAGTAATTAAACCATTTCCAAAATTCCACACATAAGATGTTCCGTTGGAACTTGTATTAGTGAAATTGATGGTTGTTCCGGAAGACGTATAAGTGTATTGGGCTGTTGGAGCGGTACACACACTTACAACCTGTGTATAGGTGTTTGTTCCGCAGCCATTGGTAACGTTAAGTGTAATGGTGTAGGTACCGGTTGTCGGAAAATAATGTACAGGCGGATTTTTAAAAGTGCTGTTAGTACCGTCTCCGAAATCCCATGTCCATGAAGTTCCGTTCAGTGAATTGTTTTCAATCTCAACACCCAAACCATCAGTATATGTATTAAAAGCAGCAGTTGGTGCAGCGCAGGCAATAGTTATAGGAGATTGAAAGATGTTTGCCCCGCAACCATTGTTAACTGTAAGTTTCAGCGTATAAGTTCCCGGAGCAGCGTATTGCTTAACAGGATTATAATCTGTATTATTTGTAGTTGCATCACCAAAATTCCAGATGAAATTATAAGCGTTTGTGGAAGTATTGGTGATAGATGCTGTTAAACCGTTTATAGCAACGTTGTAACCTGCAACCGGCGGAGCACAACTTACAGTTACAGTATTGCATACAGTGGAAGAGCCACAACCGTTTGAAGAAGTTAAACATACTGTATAAGTTCCTGTTGCCTGGAATACATGACTTGGATTTTGCGCTGTTGAAGTTTTACCGTCGCCAAAGTCCCACGAGTATGCTGATGCAGCAGTAGACGTGCTTGTGAAGTTAACCGTTAAGTTGTTGGTAGCTGAGGTAAATGATGATACCGGGCTTATGCAGTTGAGTGTAATCAGGTTCCATGCCGTATCGTTGCCACAACCGCTGTATGAAACTAAACCTACATTTAGCTGGCCACCATTGTTGTATGTATGAATAGGGTTGGTAGCAGTAGATGTTGTTCCATCACCGAATATCCATAATGAGCCAAAACTATTTGTAGATGTATTTGTAAATGTTACAGTGGCACCCGAAACGTTTTGTGTGAACGATGCTGTTGCAGCCTGGTTACATACGGTAAACTCTGCACTTTTGGTCATGCTCCATTTGCCTTCCAGGTCTTTTGCGCGGATATTCAGCTTATGTATGCCAACCGATAGTGGAGTAAGGAATAAAGGATCTTCTGCAATTACCTGCCCGCTCACCAATACACTGTCCATTGGTGTGAAGGGATTGAGAGGGGCGCATTGTCCCGGGCCATAATCTATATCATCAAAAAAGTACTCCATTGCAGCAACCGGTGCGGTTGTTGGAGGTGGAGGAGTAGGAGAAGTATCTTTTACGTAAAACAAATGTTCGAAACTCGAACCCCAGACATTATCCAGATCCATAACTCTTACATAAACTTTATGAAAGCCTGGCGTTAACGCTCCAATAGGTGCCGTAATTGGTAAATTGATAGAATCAGCCTGGGTAAAGGTAAATGGAGTTGCATTTCCCACACCCGGATCAGTGTCAAAATAGTACTCGCCTTTTTTTAATTGGCTGGAACTTGTTAATGTTGGCGTTGTTGGAGAGGCCTTAACGTAGAATAAATTGTCGGAACTATGACCCCAAATATTATTCGTGTTTTGAGTACGTATATATAACCGGTGGAAACCAGGAGTTAATGCACCAACCGGGGCAGAAATAGGGATGTCAATGGAATCAGCTTGTGTAAATGTAAAGGATGTTGCATTCCCTACACCGGGATCAGTATCAAAATAGTACTCTCCCTTCTTCAATTGTTGAGCCGTCGCACTAATGGCAGCGACCCCAATCAACAGTGTTATAAATAATCTTTTCATTTTAATAAATGTTTTGGTTCATAATTAAGAATGGCGCAATCGCTTAATCTCTCTTACGAGCTTTTACATTTATGTTGAGCGTACCTCCGGCAGGCACCGAAGATACCGGAATGGTTACTTCACGTACTTGTGGAATAGCAGGTTCCCCTGTCATTGGATAAGGAGCTGCATAACGATAAAATGGTACCGCACCTCCTGTCATACCAATGTCTGTTCCGTCTGTTCCACCATTGATGCATACATGGCCTGGAGCAAGACGATAATCGACATTAAATGTAAAAGACTGACCGCAAACGAATACCGGAAATACGGGAGTAGTGTTGCTAATATTTCCTGAACCAACGTTGGACCCGAATGGCAGTGTTGAAGATCCAAACACATAATTATTGTTGAATGTACTTGTTACACAAGTGGAAACATTTGGGAAATTGTTGTAGAATATGTTGTTTTCAACCAGGTCATTTTTCATATTTCCTAAAGGCTCGCTCCAGACACAGATAAATGTATTGTTTTTAATAACGTCAGTATTATTGGAATATTTCCCATCAATACGGGCGTTAGAACCAACATTGAAAAAATTATTTCTTATGGTATTTGAAGAACTGGAGGATAATGTAACAACTCCTACAATAACGTTATTTTCTATTATCAATGCTCCGCTAGGATCTCCACCAGCTCCTGCATTATTCAGATTTATGCCGAAAATATAACACCTGGATATAGTATAGTTGGAAATAGCAAAGGCTGAATTTGTATCAATGTAACCGGTAAATGAAAGCCCGATTATTTTCGAACCTGAAGAGCCTGTTCCCAAAGTAATAATTCCTACTTCACTTTTTAATCCACTGGTTGTTTGTGGATTGTAGCCGGAACCAATTATAGCTAACTGTTTTGTAAGTGTAAAATTACCATAGTTTGTTGCTGATGGCTGAATAAGAATAGTATCGCCACTTGATGCAGCAGACATCGCAGCGCTTACTGTTGTGTATTGCCCGGGACTTCCTGGTAAAGCAGTGTTGTTACTTACTGTATATACAGTAGCTTTTGTTGTGAAGGCAAATAAGCCGGATAGCAGAAAAAATAATATTGTTTTTTTCATGGTTTATATAGATGTAAATGAATAAACCAAAATTACATGGAAAGAAAAAACAGGACAATACTCATTAATGAGTGTTTTTGCGTTAAAGAATCCCGTTCGTTTTGGCAAAGTTGATCAGCTCCACAGTATTCTTGCAATTGCTTTTTCGAAGCATGCTTCTTCGATGTCCGTCTACTGTGTGTTTGCTTATATGAAGGGAGTTTGCTATTTCCAGGCTCGATTGGCCGCCTGGCAATAATCGCAATACATCTATTTCACGATCGGAGAAAAACCCTTTATATTCTATAGTTACATAAGATCTGAATTTTTTTTCATCGAGGCCTGTTGCCACAAATTTCCAGTTTACTTTGTCCGACATATCTATAAAGGAAATATCTGAGATGATAGAAACATTACTTAACATACGCCCTTCTGCATCTTTTTCAAAAACAGTTGATTGTCGAAGAGTTTTAATGTATTCCCCATTTTTATGTTGAATGCGTCCTGTTACGAAGAGCGCTACGTCATTTGTTTTTGTTGTATGCGCAGCTGCGTATGCGATACTTGCCCGTAACAAGCGGTTTATTATTTCGTAATCTTCAGGGTGATAATAGCTGGTTACTTTTTCAAGAGTAAACTCTTCGGGAGAGTAGCCGAGAAATTCGCGAATCCCTTTTTGGAAAACAAGTTCCTTTTTTCTGAAATCCAATACATACAATGCCTGGTCTTTAGCTAATGGCATCGCAGCTAGGGAAGAGAAGGATTCCTTAACGGGTTTTCTTTTTTTCAGCGTTTCCTGCAGGTCTTCGAAATATTTACTGGTTTCTTTCAGGCTCATAAATCACTATAGTATACCATTGTTTTTAGAAAAATTGATCAGGTCTATAGTATTATCGCAATTGCTTTTCGAAAGCATTTTTCGCCGATGCCCGTCAACCGTATGTTTGCTTATGCATAATTCATTGGCAATAACTGAACTCGTTTTTCCATCCCTGAGCAACAATAGCACTTCCATTTCGCGTTCTGAAAAGAAACCTGAGTATTCTTTTGTTACATATTGTTTGAATTTTTCCTTGTCCAATCCCGGAGCGTGAAATTCCCATTGCACCTGTTTGCTTTTATCAATAAAGGAAATATCCGTCATGAAAGAAGTGTTACTTATTATCTTCCCGTTTTGGTCCACGTCAAATACATTAGACTGGCGCAGGATCTTCAGGTAGCCTCCATCTTTTTTCCTGATCCTGCAGGTTACAAAATATCCAACATCGCTGCTTACATTGTTTTCTGAAGCAAACATAAGCGTTGCTTTAATAAGTCTCGTAACCATATCATAATCTTCCGGGTGAAAATAACTGATCACGAGATCGAAATTAAACTCGTGAGGTTCGTAGCCCAGGTTTTCTTTTATCCCTTTTTGATAGGTGATTTCGCGCTTTTGATAATCGATAATATAGAAAAACTGGCCAACTGCGAGCGGAAAATTGGCTACGTCCATTATTTTCCCTTCTACTACCTGTTTCCCAAGTAGCTTTACACTCAGGCTATCCAGGTAATTTGCAATAGAAGATTCTTTCATTCGTTTGAACAATGTTTGTGGAAATCCATTAGCAATTTAGCAAACGCCTCTGCCTGTTCCATTTGTGGAAAATGCCCGCTACCAGGTACTATATGAATTTTATTTTGCCACAAATTTCCGTAGCTCACGTTTGCCAGGTAATTATAATTGACGAGCGCATCGTTTTCTCCGTGAATTACAGCCGTTGGGAGTTTTGTGTTTTTAATAATGCCGAGCTCATCTTTTTGCTTTCCTTCTCCAATGCTTTTCAGTAGCGATATCCTGGTGTTACCATCGCTGCTTAATAATTGCTCTTTTATATTCTTCTCAAAAGATGCTGTTTTATTGCCGGTTA
>DASWXS010000367.1:0-1690 GCA_036405375.1 Bacteroidia bacterium | reverse complement strand
AATCGAAAAACGGGCGCATGCTTTTAAATGTTTTATTGGCTTCTTCCAGGAACGTATCACTTAATACCTCTTTATCGGAAAACTTACGAATAAGCAGGAATTGCTTGTAGCGTAATAAGTCAATGCCTTCATTATCCGCATCAAAACCTTTAGGGGTAGTTTTTATTTGTTCTCCTTTCAGGGTACCGAATGTGGAAACAAAACTTTTGCTCTTGAGGATTTTCCTTAAAGGTGCTGCATCGAAAGCAATATCCTCCCGGATAAGTTTCAGGTCTTCTGGACTTGGCCCCCAGAAACCACCTCCAATAAAACTATTACCAGGTTCTATATGAAAATACATTCCGCCGCGACGCTGCTTGCCTTCTCTTCTGAAGCTGCCGCTCCAATTGGTTTTATAAGGCGTTTTATCTTTAGAGAAGCGTGTATCGCGATAGATACGGTGCAGGCTCTTTTTACCCGTAGGAGTTTCTATAACATCGTGATGACTCAATTCTTTTAACAAGGCGTCTGCAAAATGCTCAATATGTACTTGTTCTTTTTCGAACCGGGACTTATGTTGTGCAAACCAATCGCGGTTGTTATTTGACTTTATTAACTTAAGGAAATCAAATGTCGATTTCGGAATCACAATTTTCTTTGCTGGCTTTGGCATCTTCTACTATTTTAATTCTTCGTTTAGCTCTTTAGCTTTACTTAATGCCGATAGATCTTTGTCTGCATACTTCCAGCCCTGGAGCGCTTTGTTCACATATTCTTTAGCTTCTTTCTTTTTTCCGGCCAGGAAACACACTTCGGCTAATTCATAATATAATAAGGGAGAATTCTTCCTGATTGTAAGCAATAGCTCATACACAGAAACAGCTTCTTCATACTTCAATTGTTTTACCAGGAACCGGATTTTAGTTTCCTCGTTAAAACGTGCTGTAACAGGTGGATCGCCCACTGTAGTTTGTTTATTGAATTTAATGGACGAATCGATCACTGAAAAAGCCTGGTTAATATCTCCATTCATAAACAATTTGCAGGCTAATACTTCATTATAATGTGCTTTTTCATGATATTCCTTTATTTCTTTATAGTTCATGCCCGGAGAAAGGTTTGCCTTCAAGGCTTTAAAATGTTTCTTCATTTTTTTGCTGTAGTAATTCACCGAATCCTTTTGATCATTCTCAAAAGCTTTCATGCTGTGTGCATAATAAAAAAAGAGTTTACGTTTCCATTCCAGGAAAGGGGTATCTTTTCCAATATCAAGTGGCACTGAGGTTAAAGCGATAGAAAGATCCCAGTTACCAATACCATTTGCAAGAAACTGATCAACCAGGTAAGCCGATTTCATTCCCTGGCTGCGATCGAACTGATCCGGGGTCATTTCAATAGTTTGAATATGTTTGGCAATTGCAATTGCCTCTTTGTGTCTTCCCTGTTCAATATCATTAAATGCAAGGTAAACCATGTTGTGTACATTATTCCAATGGTTCACTGGATCAACACCACTATTTACAAGATAAAGCGAATCTACTTCTCTTGCTTTCAAAAAAACGGTACGGGCTTTTTCATAATCGCCAACATTATAATAAATGTGCCCCGGCATATGCTGTATATGCCCGATAGCCGGTGCAAGCTCAGCGATCACTTCCGCACTATGCAATCCTTTTTCGCACAAAGGCGATTCCTGTATATTATGAATGTA
>DASWXS010000366.1:0-8765 GCA_036405375.1 Bacteroidia bacterium | reverse complement strand
AGGCGCAGCAAATGCACGGAAAAACGCATGAGAACATTAAAACCATCCGTCCTTTGAAAGATGGAGTAATTGCGGATTTCCAGGCAGCTGAAGAAATGATCAAAGGAATGATAAAAATGATCAACCCTGGTAAGCGTGTGTTTCAACCTTCATTACGAATGGTAATTTGTATTCCATCCGGGATCACCGAGGTGGAGAAACGTGCAGTACGTGATAGTGCTGAACATGCAGGAGCAAAAGAGGTATATATGATCCACGAACCTATGGCAGCTGCAATTGGTATGGGTATCGATGTGGAAGAACCAATGGGAAATATGATCATTGATATTGGTGGTGGTACATCTGAGATTGCCGTTATTGCATTGGGTGGTATCGTTTGTGATAAATCAATCCGTATTGCGGGTGATGATTTCACTGCGAATATTGAAGAATATATGCGTCGCCAGCATAACATTTTAATTGGTGAACGTTCTGCAGAACGTGTAAAAATCGAAGTAGGCGCTGCTTTAACTGAATTAGAGAATCCACCACAGGATTATGCAGTACACGGAAGAGATTTAATGACAGGTATTCCAAAAGAAATTCATGTATCGTATGTGGAAATCGCACACGCCCTGGATAAATCTATTGCTAAGATCGAAGAAGCGATTTTGAATGCACTAGAGATGACTCCGCCAGAGTTATCTGCCGATATTTTCCGTACGGGTATTTATTTAGCAGGTGGTGGTTCTTTGTTACGCGGATTAGACAAACGCATCTCCATGAAAACAAAATTACCTGTACACATTGCAGAAGATCCGCTTCGCGCAGTAGCCCGCGGAACAGGGATTGCGCTGAAGAATATTCATAAGTTCCCGTTCCTGATAAAATAATTATCGAAGCCACTTTTATAGTGGCTTTTTTTATGACCTGTGAAAACCAAAGCTATACTTCTCTTCGTAACATTATATTGGCTATTCAATTGAAGACGAATATGAAGGATTTAAGCTGTATCCCGATAATAAAGTATTAGCTACCTATAAAGTAGTTTATCAATGAGTTTATTACTTCTCGAAAAACTTCACTACTGTAAATGATGGTATTCCCACATAAGAACAGTCGTATGAAATACTTCCTTTGATTTGCTCTACTGATTTTACTCCATTGGTGTAAGTAGTGCGTGTAATGATGGCATTTGAATCATCATCAGCTCCTACCGAAATAACGTAACGCGGATCAAAACTGTATTTCTGTTTTACAACAATTGTTTCACCTGCAGAAACTTCTTTGTAGATTGCAGCAACGGGCATTTTATTGAAGAAACGTTCCAGGAACGGCTGCATCGATCCATTGGTGTTGTTAGCATAGTAGCAGGCTGCCCCTTCTTTTATAAATGGCCACGAATAATCACTTACCCTTTTTGCAGCTTCCACTTTTCCTATATCTCCGTCATCAGAGGCGGAAGAACCTGCGCCCCGGCACACATGATTAAAAAGTATCAGTGCGTTTTTGTGAAGGCTCAAGCCCGCGAGCATTTCGGTTGAACTTATTGTTCCGTCAGACAAACATAAACCTCCTGAACAACCATTTTCACCCACAGTACTTCCATGTCCGCTATAAATAAAAATGTGTGCATCTTTACTCCCTTCCTGTATCTCTTTCCAGGTTGCTTTCGGATGATAAAATTCTTTCACCTGTATCCCATAAGATTTTAAAAACTTAGCCAGTTCTTTTTTCTCTTCAATGAATCCTTTGGTTGATTCTTCAACCGGCCCGACAACAATTACTGCCACAATTTTTTTTAATGAATCGATCGACAGTTTTGCAATCTTTCCTTCGAATGCTTCTTCTTTAATGGTTTCTATAACAGGCTCGGGAGCTTTGGTTTCATGTGGTTTTGCAGCGGGTTTTGGAGTAAAGAGTTTGTTCGCCAGTTTTTTATCATTGGAAACGTGGCCGAATACCGGGTCAATATAAAAGGCTTCGGAAAATTTTTTGTCCCCGCTCTCAGAAAGAACCGCACCACCGTGTAGTTTTTTATTTTCAAATAACCCTATTCCATCTGCTAGAAAATAAATTTCGGGATGATCGAATGCCGGTTTTTTGCTTTTACTCTCCAGGCTTAATTTCTGCCCTTTAATACGATATTCACCCGTTTCTCTTTTTGAACTTGTCTTCTTTTTTACTTTAGTGAAGAGGATAAATTCGTAGGTCTGATCATCGTATAGTTTTAAAACAAGTTTGTTCAATGAATCAGATTCATTAGCGAATACTTTGAACAAAGCCGGTTCCGTTTTTGCAAGGGCGGTTCTGGCCGCCATCATGCCCAGGAACAGAAAAATAATAATAAGTGCAGGTAGCCGAAAGGTTTTCATGTTACAATAATGTATTTGGTACCCGAAAGTTACATGCAGCAAGGATACAGAGCAATACGTGTTACTGGGTATTTTATAGGCGAATGCCTATGATACAAACGTCATCAACTTGTTCCAGGTCTCCTTTCCAGCTTTCAAAGGTATTTTCAAGAAAGGATTTTTGGTGATTCATTGATTCTGTATGTATATGAAGGAATGTATCTGCCAATTGCTTGTATTTGAATTTTTTGCCTTTAGGTCCTCCAAACTGGTCGGCATAACCATCGGTAAACAAATAGAATACGTAGCCTTTTTCATAGCTTATTTCATGGGAAGTAAATGGCTTCGGATGATCTGATTTACCTATTGGTTGCTTGTCGGCCTTGATTTCGTTCAGTTCATTGTGTTTAATATACCACAATGGATTATTTGCCCCGCTCCAGTGGATCCTTTTCTGTTTTTTATCGATACACAAAAGTGAAACATCCATTCCATCTTTTACATCACTTTCACTTCGCTCAAATGTTTCCAGTACCAGCTCCCTGGTTTTATCCAAAATTTTACCGCTTTCTGTTTCTTTAAATTCCTTAACCGCACGATGAAGTGCTCCTGAACATACCACTGAAACCATGGCTCCCGGAACACCATGCCCGGTACTATCGGCAGCTGCAATAAAGAACAGGTCGTTAATTTCTTCGGCCCAGTAGAAATCACCTGCTACCAGGTCTTTGGGTTTGTACAAAATGAAATTATCGGGAACATACTTACTCACAAACTCCTGTGGAGGCAAAATGGCTTCCTGCAAACGTTTTGCGTAACTGATACTTTCAATGATCTCTTTTTGTTTGTGTTCGATCACCAGTTTTTGCTCTTCTGTTTCTTTTCGTTTGATCTCCACCATTTCTTTCTGGAGAGAAATGGTTTCTTTTTGACGTTGAGTTAATTTGAAGCGATTGTAAATGAACCCGGAAAAACCAACAATCAGCACCAGCCCGGTAATTAAAGCAAAGCGGATTGTTGATGCCTGTTTCAGTTCAGATTCTTTTTGTGCTAGTTGAGCATCATGCAATTTCTTTTCGTTTGCTTTTTTCTCCTCCTCAAATTTTTGCTGAAGCGCACGTACCTGTTTATCTTCCTGGCTATATGAATTATATATACTATCAGTTGTTTCTGCAAACAATTTCTGGAATTCGTACGCTAATTTGTAGTCCTGTTTTTTGATCGCGAGATCAGAAAGTTTTTGATAGCAGGTTTTTAGTATTTGTTCTTTTTTGTGATCTTTAGCTATTCGGATCGTTTTATTGATCCACTCCATTGCTTTGTCATATTCTTTTGAATTAATGTACACATCACTAAGAGAAAGATATACTGTTCCTGACAAAGCTTTATGATCATCCAGTTCTTCTGTTATTTTAAGTGCTGAAAAGTGGGCATCTATCGCTTTTACATATTGTCCGAGGTACATATATACCTGCCCGATACGCATAAATGTTTCAGCAACGGTAGAAGGTTTTTCAATTTGCTTGTATAATTCAAGTGCTGAAAGGTAACTTTCCAGGGCTTTTTTGTAGTCCTTTTGAGCAACGTATATTTCCGCAATATCGGCATACGAGTCTGCAATTCCTTTTATATCACCCAGGCTTTTTGATGCTTCCAGAGAGGCTTTCTGATATTTGAGGGCTTTATCATATTTACCCAGGTTATTATAGAAGTATCCCGCACTTTCGTAAAGCGCACTTAGCTCCGCAGTGTCTTTAAAACTGAGTGCGATAGCGATGCCTTTCTGGTATTCCTTTTCAGCAGCGGCAATATTATCCTGATTCCTGTATACATCGGCCAGTTGCAAATGTACATTTATGCTATAACTATAGTTACCCGTTTCTGTATACAAGCTCAACGCTTTTGCAAAAGGCTCAATGCATTCATTATAATTCCCTTTTTGTGAATGTATAGATCCCATACGATCGTATGTGATGGCTATATCTGCTTTACTGCTCATCTGCTCTGCAAATTTCAGGGCCTTCAGGTAACATTCCAATGCTCTAGGGTAATCGTTATCTTTCTGGCATATCAGGGCCAGTACATTGCAACAAACAAATTGGCCACGGGTATATTTTAGCTTTACACTCAAAGCATTTGCCTGTGCTACATATGTCCTGGCTTTATCGGTTTGTAGTTCAGTGTTGAATTTCCTGGCTAATTCCTGTAGCAGAATAACTCTGCCTGTGTCCTCTTTAGAATTTTTAAGTAATACCTGCAATGAATCAATCGCCCTTGTTTGTGAATGAATATTAGAATGCCAACAGGCACCTATCAGCAGAAGGAGTATAAGCAGTAGTTTTTTCACAGATTTTGTTCGTATTAAAGATAGTTTTTTATTCAAAACGGGAATTCAGAATAGGCAATTTTTTAATTGAATGCGTAAATTTGTTCTGAATCAGAACTTCTGTGACTATGAAAATAATTGCCTTCCTGGTTTTACTGATCTCATCGGTGTGCTTTGGTCAAACCAATTATCAATCGCTTGATACAATAAAAGCACCTGCAAAGTATGATAATGTGTATGTTCGCCCTTTATACAGCGACAGCTCGGAAGTATCAAGTTTTGTGATATTTATAAGAACCGAGGTAAAATCCCACAAGCATGTCGACCACGCGGAGCATGTTATAGTATTAACGGGTATCGGGATGATGACGCTCGGCGAAAAGAAATTCAAAATTATGAAAGGAGATGTGATCTATATTCCTAAAAGCACATTTCATTCTGTGCAAAGTATCTCCAAAAAAGAACCTTTGAAAGTACTGTCGATACAGGCGCTTTATTTTGATGGCAAGGACAGGGTTTTCAAAGAATAGGCATTCTTCATTTTAACCTCCCTTAACACCGCCATTCGTGTAATATTTCAACCGGCAAGGTGGTTTTTCTTTATATTTGTCAATAGCCTAAAAACGTAATTACATGCGTAAACTTAAAATAAGTATTGTTGTTGTTTCTGCTGCTCTTATGGGGTATGTAGGATCTGCTTTCACAGAGGATTACTTTGAAGTATCCAAGAACCTCGACATTTTTGCGACGCTTTACCGCGAACTCAATATTTATTATGTTGACGAAACCAAGCCGGGCGATCTTATGAAAAAAGGGATCGATGCCATGCTCGCTTCGCTCGATCCATATACCGTTTACTATCCGGAATCGGACATTGAGGAATATAAGTTTATGACCACCGGGCAGTACGGGGGAATTGGCGCGGCTGTAAAACAAATCGGTGATAAAATGGTGATCACGGAACCGTACGAAGGTTCACCTGCACATAAAGCGGGGATCAAAGCAGGCGATGTTATTGTTGCGGTGAATGGCATTAAACTCAATGACAAAAACCAGGAGGATATCAGCAAAGTATTGAAAGGTCAGCCCGGATCAGCAGTTAAACTTACCGTTCAGCATTATGGCGATACAAAAACTACCGATTACTCGCTGATACGTGAAGAAATAAAAGTAAAAGATGTTCCTTATTACGGGATGCTGAATAACGAGGTAGGCTACATTAAACTTACCGGTTTCACACAGGAAGCAGCAAAAGAAGTAAAAGACGCTTTCACTAAATTAAAAAATGAGAACAATTGCAAATCGTTGGTGCTTGATCTTCGCGGGAATCCTGGAGGATTATTGCAACAAGCGGTCGATATTGTAAATATATTTACAGAAAAAGGGCAGGTTGTATCTACCACCAAAGGAAAAATAAAGGAATGGGATGCATCATTTAAGGCGGTGAACAACCCGGTTGACCTAACTATGCCATTGGTTGTGCTGGTTGACCGTAATTCCGCTTCCGCTTCTGAAGTGGTATCGGGAGCTTTGCAGGACCTGGACAGGGCGGTAATTATTGGTGAAAGAACGTATGGCAAGGGCTTAGTTCAACAAACAAGAAACCTTTCCTACAATTCAGCAATGAAAGTTACGGTTGCAAAATATTATATACCGAGCGGAAGATGTATACAGGCTTTGGATTATTCTAACCGTGATGAGGACGGGGCAGTACTAAAAGTTCCCGATTCACTTACTTCGGCGTTTAAAACCAAAGGAGGACGTATTGTATATGATGGTGCCGGAATTTTACCCGATGTATTGGTATCGTCGGAAAACATGAGCAACATTGCTTTCACACTTATTGTAAAGAACCACATTTTTGAATATGCGAATCTGTATGTACTCAAAAATCCCAAGCTGAGAGGAACGCCGAAAGATTTTGCATTAACAGATAAGGAGTATGAAGAGTTTGTTGCTTATGCAAAACAAACCGACTATTCATACACTACAGAAACGGAGCATGACCTGGACGAACTAAAAAGAAGTGCGGAAAAAGAAAAACAGTTTGATGATATTAAAGCGCAATATGAAGCATTGAAGAGCAAAATGCAGGAATCAAAAAAGGACGACTTCAATAAATTCAAAATGGAGATCAAACGTTTGGTAGAAGAGGAGATCGTTTCACGGTTTGCGTATGAAAGCGGCAGGATGGAAGCAGGAATAAAATACGACACGGAAATAGCAGAAGCCCTTAAGTTGGCAGCTGATGCGGCTCGCGTAAAAACTATTCTTACCACAATAGAAAAACCTAAACGTCCTTTCAATCCGAATAAGAAATTTTAATTTGTTCAAGTGATGGTTGGTTTGTTTTTCGGATCTTTTAATCCTATTCATATCGGGCACATGGCCCTGGCCAATTACCTGCTCGAATTTGAAGGATTAAAAGAAGTATGGTTTATTGTTTCGCCTCACAATCCACTAAAAGACAAGGGAACGCTTCTTCATCACCGCGATCGTTTGCATATGGTGAACCTGGCAATAGGCGATAATCCAAAAATGAAGCCCAGTGATATTGAGTTTAATTTGCCCCAGCCATCTTACACTGTAAATACGCTTGCACACCTAAAGGAGAAGTACCCGAAGAAAAAGTTTGCACTTATTATGGGTTCAGACAACCTGAAAACATTTCACAAGTGGAAGAATTATGAAGAGATCCTGAAAAGACACAGCATATTTGTTTACCCGCGTCCCGGTTTTGACGGAGGAGACCTGCTCACACATCCTTCAGTGAAAATGACAGCCGCCCCTGTAATGGAAATATCTTCTTCATTCATAAGAAAAGCTATCGCTGAGGGGAAAAATATCAGGTACTTTATGCCTGCCGAAGTATGGAAATACATTGAAGAAATGCATTATTATGAAGCCTGATTCTTTTTAAATTCGCTTATAATCCGGGCAATATCTTTTTCATTCATGTTTGCAGCGCTAACCACAATGTTTGCCTTTTCATAGAAGGGAGCGCGGTTGGCAATTAGTTGCGTAAGTTTGATTTCGATTTCTGTTTTTGTAAGTCCCCAAAACAGTGGACGTTGGGATTTGGCATTTTCCAGGCGGTTAAGGAGGATCTTTTCGTTGGCTTTTATATACACGCTTATTCCACTTGCCAGGATCAGCTCCATATTATTATTGAAACAAGGTGTTCCGCCTCCCAGTGAAACCAGGCAAGGCTCATTCAGCTCTGAAACTTCCAGGAGAGATGTAGATTCTACATTTCTGAAGTACGCCTCACCTTCGTATTTAAAAATATCGGTTATCGAACAGTTTTCTTTTTTCTCTATAAAACTGTCGAGGTCAATGAATTTGATTTTCAGTTCTTTCGCTAATTTTTTCCCCAGGGTAGATTTCCCGGAACCTGGCATTCCTATTAAATAGATCTTTTCCATTTTTGTAATTCCTTAAAATGGAGTTAGTTGGGGAAATAGTAAAATGGCCCGGCTATATCAGTAGTTATGCCATAATTGATGGAGTTCAGTTTATTATTAGAAAAATAAAGGTCAACACCTACATCGTCAAAGCTCAGGCGTTTTTCGCCCCACTCATGCATTTCACTTTCGGAAAGCGGGCAATTGTTCTCTTTAAACAATGCAACAACCTCTTTTTCATTAAGTTCGAACACTCTTTTATTGAATAACAGGGCATCTTTATTGTCGATCTCGATACTGGAAAAAATTTCTTCAGGTTTCTTTGTAAAGAATGCAGAAAAGCCATAGTCCCAGTAATGGTATACAGTAGCGTGGTCGTTGAATACTTCGTCATTCAATTCCTCTTTCTCGTCGGGCTCGCCATAAACATCAATAAACTCCTTTGGTGTGCACCCGAAGTTGAGGTTATTAAAGCCTTTCAATGGTAAAAGTATCAGCTCCATATATTATTTTCGAAATTAGGTAAATATCTGATTTTCGTTCAGAAAAAAAATTTCATTTCGTGAGAAAAAAATTTTGCAGAAATAAAATTACTATCTATATTTGCACCCCGATTAAAAAAGGAACACGTTCTTTAAGACAGTGAAGCAAATTATACCACGTAAAAAGTGATAAGTAACGATTCCGTAGCTCAGCCGGTAG
>DASWXS010000365.1:0-4342 GCA_036405375.1 Bacteroidia bacterium | reverse complement strand
ATTAGCAAAACTGGTAATTAGTGTTACCAATTCAAAATCAAAGATCATTCATTTACCTCCTTTAAAGGATGGCGACATGACGCGAAGGCAACCTGATAATGCAAAAATGAAAGAGATCCTGAACAGGGAACTGATCACAATAGAATCAGGAATCAAAATGATGATGAATGACGAACGTTTCAAAAAAGCAATAGGTTTATAATGTGTGGAATTAACGGGATACTGAGTTCAAAATTATCAGAGCAGGAAGGAAAAGAACGGTTATTGAAAATGAATTCATGCCTGGCTCATCGTGGTCCAAATGCCGACGGGAACTGGAATTCACAACATGCTTTTTTAGGACACAGGCGCTTATCCATAATCGATCTATCTGAATCTTCCAACCAACCTATGCTGTCTAATGATGGCAGGTATGTTATTATCTATAATGGCGAACTGTATAATTACAAAGAACTGAAATTTGAGCTGCAGCGTTCCATGCAGGGAAGTTTTCCTTATGTTTTCAGAACTGCATCAGATACCGAAGTAATACTTGCTGCTTACATACGATGGGGAAGAGAATGTCTTGATCGTTTTAATGGGATGTATGCATTTGCCATTCACGATTCGCAAACAAAAGAAACCTTTATTGCTCGTGATCGCCTGGGAATAAAACCTCTGTATTATACAAGTAATGAAAGTGAATTTATTTTCTCTTCTGAAATACGTCCTATTATCAAATCGGGATTTATAGAGAAAAAGATTGACGAAAACGCCTTAACTGAATATATACAATATCAAACCGTTCACGCACCTTTCACTATAGTGAAAGATGTATTTATGCTTATGCCCGGCCATTATTGCATATGGAAAGATAACTCATTGGAAACATATTGTTACTGGGACATTAAAAAGAAAGCGAGTAGTAATGATAAAACACCTTATACGGAAGTATGCAAAAACGTGAATGACTTATTACATAAAGCGGTTGAAAGAAGATTAGTTGCTGATGTTCCTTTTGGTGCGTTTCTTTCAGGAGGCATTGATTCCAGCGCTATCGTTGGTATTATGAGTGGCATCTCTTCGGAAAAAGTAAATACATTTTCAGTCACATTTAATGAACAGGATTTTTCTGAAGAACAGTATTCAGATATAGTTGCAAAAAAATTCGATACCAAACATCACAATATTCGCTTGTCGGTAAATGATTTTTTAAATGAATTGCCGGAAGCTCTTGAAGCAATGGACCACCCGGGTGGCGACGGCCCTAATTCTTACGTGGTTTCGAAAGCAACCAAAAATGCTGGAATTACAATGGCTTTATCCGGCCTGGGAGGTGATGAGTTGTTTTGTGGCTATGATGTTTTCACACGGGCTTTACAAATAAAAAGCAAATCGTGGATGAACATGGTTCCGCGTATGTTCAGGATGGGCGGGGCCAACTTTATGAGCAAGAAAACTGTGGCAGCTGAAAAAAAAGCCGCGTTCCTTTCCAAACCTATTTTAAATTTCGACTACTTCTACCCGCTTTCCCGTATGGTGTATAACGATACGCAGGTACAGATGTTATCCGGTAAAAATGAATTGCCTTTTAATCCTGTGTATAAAACCGTACGAAAACTACCTACAGATGAAAAAAACCACTTGTTAAGTAAAGTATCGCAGGCAGAAATGAGCACCTATATGCAAAATGTTTTGTTAAGGGATGCAGACCAGATGAGCATGGCTGTGGCTTTGGAAGTAAGGGTTCCTTTCCTGGATTATAAACTGGTAGAATATGTATTGGGCTTACCGGATAAACATAAGTTACCTGTTACTCCTAAAAAATTATTAACTGATTCCCTGGCAGATCTCTTACCTTCTGAAATTGTAAACAGGCAAAAAATGGGTTTCACATTCCCGTGGAAACATTGGATGAAAAATGAATTAAAGCAATTCTGCGAAGATAACCTCAGTCACCTGGAGAACAGGAGCAATATAAACAAAAAGTACCTGAATGGCTTATGGAATAGGTTTCTGAATGACGATCCACTCATTTCCTGGTCAAGAATCTGGCACCTGGTAGTATTGGGGCATTGGCTAAACAAAATGGATTTCGAAAAGAATTAAGTTGGCAACAAAGAAAAAAATACTGGTGCTGATCGATTGGTTCCTTCCCGGAATAAAAGCCGGTGGACCTGTAAAATCTGTTGCAGCAATGGTAAACAAACTCAACGGTTCATTCGATTTTTACATTCTTACTACAGATACTGATTTTGGCAGCACTTCTCCTTATCTCAATGTCACTTCAAATAAATGGCTAACCTATTCTGAGAACACTAAAATAAATTATCTTTCTTTAAATTCGCTTGGCGCAGATACATTATTACAGCAGATCAAGGAAGTAGAGCCGGACATCATTTACATCAATAGTTTTTTCTCCAAATACTTTTCTATACTGCCATTACAGCTCATTAAAAAGCACAAATTAAAAGCTAAAGTAATTCTTGCACCTCGCGGAATGCTGTCGGCAGGAGCTTTAAGAATAAAACCTTTCAAAAAGAAACTGTTCATCAGGTATTCAAAAATCACGGGATTGCACAAGAATTTACTCTGGCATTCTACTAAAGCAGATGAAACGTCAGACATAAAGAAAATATTTGGAGATGGCGTAAATGTTTACGAAGCGCAAAATGTCTCAGATGTTGAACTTTACCGACCAATTCATACTATTGAGAAAAACTCAAACGAGCTTCATCTTATCTACCTTGGAAGAATTGCAGAAAATAAAAACCTGAGTCTTGTATTAAAGGCCCTGACGAATTTAAAGTTTGGAAGAATTTCGTTAGATGTTTTTGGAAGTATTGAAGATCACCAATACTGGAACGAGTGCGAAAAACTTATACAATCGTTACCTGCAAATATTAAAGTCGATTATAAGGGAATACTGGCTCCTGAACACATAAGGGAAACTTTCAGGCGCTATCATTTCCTTATCCAGCTCAGTTATAGCGAAAACTTTGGGCATTCCATCGTTGAGGCTTTATCTTCATCCTTGCCGGTGATCATAAGCAATACAACACCGTGGAAAGATCTTTTTTCTAAACAAGCTGGCTGGGATGTTTCCATCCAAAACGAGAAGGAAGCAGAAGAGGTTATTTCAAAAGCACTGGGGCTAGGCGAAATTCAATACAGAACATTTACCGAAGGTGCATATAACTATGCAGTTAAGCATTGCCAGAATGAAGGGGTAGTTGAAAGATTAAAAGGCTTGTTTGAGTAGACAAACCTTACTCATGCTTCATCTTCGAAAAAGGCAATGGATTAGCCGAGATCTCTTTGTTCAGCTTACGGTTGCGGTACACGTCAATTGCTGTATAAATAGCACGCTTCAGAGAGGTTTCATCCGCGGTTCCTTTTCCGGCAATATCATAGGCTGTTCCATGATCCGGTGAAGTACGTACAATTGGCAATCCTGCTGTATAATTTACGCCATCTGTAAATGCAATAGACTTAAACGGAATCAATCCCTGGTCGTGGTACATTGCTAAAACAGCGTCAAATTTTTTGTAAGTCATGTTACCAAAAAAACCATCAGAAGGATAAGGACCATATACCTGGTATTTATCTTTTAACTGATCGATTGCGGGCTGAACAATAGTATTATCCTCATTACCTATTGCACCATTATCACCAGCATGTGGATTAAGCGCCAGAATAGCAATTTTAGGTTTACGGATATTAAAATCTTTTTGGAGCGTGTCGTTCAGCTGTTTTACTTTATCAATGATCTTTTCTTTGGTAATTGCTGTTGCAACTTTACTGATAGGAATATGAGCGGTAACCAATCCTACTCTCAGGTCCTCACTACATAATAACATCAATGCGTCCTGTTTACCTGTAAATTTATCGGCCAGGTATTCGGTATGCCCGGCAAACTTAAATGCATCACTTTGAATATTGTGTTTATTGATCGGAGCAGTAACCAAAACATCAATATGGCCATTCTTCAATGCTTCACAGGCTTTTTCCAAGCTCAACAAAGCATATTTACCTCCTGTTTGGTTATCCTTACCTGGTTCTATCGTTACCTCTTCTTCATAACAATTATACAGGTTTGGCTTTTTTGTATTTAGTTGGTTGAATTCGCGAATGATATTGAAATTAAGCTCTTCCATTCCCAGTGCTTTCCTGTAAAACCCAACTGTTTTTTGCGAACTGAAAAGTACAGGTGTACAAATCTCACTCATTGCCTGCTCAGCAAGAGTTTTCAGAATAATCTCCAACCCTATCCCATTTATATCTCCTTGTGATATTCCAACTCTTATTTTTTCTTCTGTCATAATTTCTTTTTTACCCTTTTAAGGTTTTCCTTTGTCTGTCA